>JBKCGY010000089.1:0-13058 GCA_046303015.1 Bacteroidota bacterium
GTCTGAATCCAATCTTACATAGTTTTCAAATCACCGTCAATCGTTACAAAATAGATCATGACCTGATTGAAGCGTTCTTTAAAAGTATGGAGATGGACTTGGAAAAGAAGGCATATAATTCGGTTGGCTATCAGGAGTATATTTATGGAAGTGCTGAAGTAGTAGGCTTGATGTGTTTGTATGTTTTTCTGGATGGAGATCAAGTGTCTTATAAAAAATTCCGCCCTTATGCTCAATCTTTGGGTGCGGCCTTTCAGAAGGTAAATTTTTTAAGAGATTTAAAAGCCGATTATTCACAATTGGATCGTACATACTTCCCCGGACTCGATTTTCGTTCTTTCACTGAAGAAGAAAAGCGTGAGATTGAAAAAGATATTCAGCATGATTTTGATCATGCTTATCAGGGTATCATAAGATTGCCGGCTAAGGCCAAGTTCGGAGTCTATGTCGCGTATAAATATTATCTTTCCTTATTCCGACGCATAAAACAGATGCAGCCTGCTCGCATCATGAATGAAAGGGTACGGATACCCAATTATGGAAAGTTGATGATCTTACTGCGGGCGGGTGTCAGAAATCAGTTGAATATCATGTAAATGAATACCATGTTGCAAGAGGTGATTTTAGTTAATGAACATGATGAGCAGATCGGTGTGATGGAGAAAATAGCCGCTCATGAAAAAGCACTGCTACATCGTGCGTTTAGTATATTTATTTTCAATAGCGAGGGTTTGATGCTCTTACAAAAAAGAGCTGCTTCCAAATATCATAGTCCGGGTTTGTGGACAAATGCCTGTTGCAGCCATCCTATGCCTGGAGAGTCAACCCATGCTGCTGCTGTAAGAAGATTACAGGAGGAGTTGGGTTTTACTACCGTAGTTGAAAAGGCTTTTCATTTTACCTATACGGCTCCATTTGATAATGGCTTGACGGAGCACGAATTTGATCATGTTTACATCGGTCAATACAATGGGAGTATACATCCCGAAAAAAATGAAGTTGAAACATACCGATATTTGTCTTTATCTGAAATTGAAAATGAGATCTCATCTTATCCGGCATCTTTTACTCCCTGGTTTTTGATTGCTTTTCCGCTATTGAAAGAATGGATGCATCAAAATCATACCACTTATGCATGAGTCGGATGCTATTGTAATAGGAAGTGGGGTCGGAGGTATGGCATCTGCAATACGCCTGGCCATTCAGGGTTTTTCTGTACAGGTTTTTGAAAAAAACAGTTATCCTGGAGGGAAACTTTCCTTGCTCGAGAAGGATGGATTCCGTTTTGATGCCGGCCCTTCCTTATTTACGCGCCCTGATTATTTAGAACAGCTTTTTTCTGATGCCGGAGAGAATCTAAAAGATTATTTTGAATATGAGCAGGTAGATCTTTCGTGTCGCTATTTTTTTGAAAATGGCAAGATCATTAATGCCTGGACCGATGCAGAAAAATATGAAAGGGAGTTGATTGAAAAGGCCGGCGAAAAAAAAGGCACATTGCAATCCTACCTTGACACAAGTGCCATATTGTACAATGGTGTCGGACAAATTTTTTTAAACCATTCATTACATCAATTGAGAACATGGTTGCAGCCAGCGATTCCGAAAGCCCTTAAAGATGTTCGATGGAATCATTTGTTTGATAGTTTACATCAATATAATAAAAAACAATTCTCCTCACCCGAGGCTATTCAGATCTTTGATAGATACGCAACCTATAATGGTAGTAATCCTTATCAAACTCCGGGTATGATGAGTATGATTCCGCATTTGGAATTAAATCAAGGCACCTATTATCCTGCTGGAGGAATGATTAGCATCACAAATGCGCTTTATCAACTGGCATTAAAGAAAGGGGTAGTATTTCACTTTGGTCATCCGGTGGATCAAATTCAAAGAAATGGCAATAAAGTAACCGGAATTGTAAGCAACGGGAAGATGTTGAAAACGCGTATTGTTGTTAGTAATGCTGATGTCTTTTTTACCTACCAAAAACTGTTGGATCTTCCCTCACGTGCATCTAAAGTATTAAAGCAGGAGAGAAGCTGTAGTGGAGTGATCTTTTATTGGGGCATGAAGGAGAATTTTCCTGAATTACATTTACATAATATCTTTTTTTCAAATAGATATAAAGAAGAATTTGAGCATATTTTTAAGCATAAACAATTATTTTCTGATCCTACTGTATATATCAATATTACTTCTAAAATGGATTCTTCTCATGCTCCATCAGGAAAAGAAAACTGGTTTGTATTGATTAATGCTCCTTCAAACATAGCGTATGATTGGGGTTCAGCAATTAAGGTGCTTAAAGAAAATGTGATTCAAAAATTATCCCGTATTTTGGGAAGAGATATTGCTTCACTCATCGAAACAGAGGATGTTTTGGATCCAAGAAGCATTGAATCAAAAACAGGATCGTATATGGGTTCTTTGTATGGAACAGGAAGTAATAGTCCATTTGCCGCATTTCTTCGTCATGCAAACTTCTCGAATCAATTCAGAAATTTGTATTTCTGTGGCGGCAGCGTACATCCGGGAGGCGGCATACCTTTATGTTTTAAAAGCGCAGAAATTGTCGCCCAAAAAGTAAAGGCAGATTTTTATAATTAAGTTTTAAAACGTCTTATGAATATCCTTGTCTGGGAACAGCAAAAAAAAGTCAGGTGGGCCATTGCCATTTCCTTGATATTTCATTTGGTAGGATTGGTGGGGATTGTATGGATCGATCAGCCTGGATTCGTGGCTATGACACCTATGAATTTGTTATTATCTTTAGGCTTGATCATATGGTGTCAGCAAAAGATTGATTTCACTTTTTTGATTTTCTTTCTGGTCGCTTTTCAAACTGGTTTTTTTACGGAATATTTAGGGGTGAATCATCAGCTGCTTTTCGGACACTATCGTTACGAAGAAGTACTAGGCATAAAATATTTCGGCGTCCCTCTGATGATTGGTGTTAACTGGTTTATGATTGTTTATTGTAGTGCAGTAACATCATCTTTTATCTTGAATATCTTTTCAAGGTATGCTCAAACGACTTTATCTGTAGAAAAGAGCTTTATAGGGGAGCTTATATTTATTATTGTTGGCGCCTTATTAACCATGGGGTTTGATTGGATTATGGAGCCTGCGGCTATTAAATTGGGTTACTGGACCTGGCTTACTGACACTGGTATTCCTATAAAGAATTACCGCGATTGGTTTTTAGTGAGTGCTTTTTTGTTGTGGGTCTTTAGGCGTCTGCATATTCGTGTTCAAAACCAATTCCCTGTCTATTTGTTATGGATACAAACCTTATTTTTTGTTTTGCTTAGATTTATATTATGATAGTATTATATATTTTACTTGCTTTCATTGTCTTTGGAATTATGGAAGGGATCACATGGCTTACCCATAAATATGTGATGCATGGTTTCTTATGGTATTTACATGAAGATCATCACCAGCCGCGCGGTCATTTTTTTGAAAAAAATGATGCTTTCTTTTTGATTTTTGCTATACCCAGCTGGCTTTGTATTATGCTGGGACTGATGAATGAGGTTTATTGGGTGGTCAGCATAGGTGCCGGTATTGCCATGTACGGCTTTGCCTATTTTCTAATTCATGATGTGATTATTCATCAGCGGTTTAAGTGGTTTGCCAGATGGAATAATACTTATGTTCGTGCTATCCGCTGGGCGCATAAAATGCATCACAAACATATAAACAAAGAAGATGGAGAGAGTTTTGGAATGTTATTGGTGCATAAGAAATATTGGCAAAAAGTCAGAAAAGAAAAGCAGCTCAACCCTCATATTAAATAATACTATTGGACACGCATTATACTTATTTACTTGTTCATCTCTTTGCCCTGGCAGGCCCGTTATTGTTGAGCTTTGACCGAAAGGTTCATTTTTATAAAAAGTGGAAATATGTTTTTCCTTCCATGTTGTTGCCAGGTATTTTGTTTTTGATATGGGATGAATATTTCACGCGTAGCGGAGTCTGGGGTTTTAGTGCCCAGCATACAATTGGTATTCGTTTAGGCAGTTTACCTCTGGAAGAGGTCCTTTTTTTTATTACTGTTCCTTATTGTTGTCTTTTTATTTACGAATGTGTTCGGTGTTATTTTCCCGCACTCTCTTTTAAAAGATGGGCGGATTATGTATTGATATTGGTGGGGGGTATTTTATTATTTATGGGCGTAATAAATTTTGACAAAGCCTATCCCGCATATACTTTTATTTTATGTTCCTTATTTATATTCTGCCTTTTTCTTTTTAAAACTTTTTTTAGAAGTTTTGATAGTCTCTCTTTTGTCGTTTCTTATATGATTACCCTGATCCCATTTTTAATTGTTAATGGTGTATTGACTGCAATTCCTGTTGTGTGGTATAATGATGCGGAAAATTTAGGACTTCGGATATTTTCTTTTCTTCCTTATCCTATGCATAATATTCCTATAGAGGATATTTTTTATGGGATGCTGCTTATCTTGATGAACGTAGCGATCTATGAGCGGCTAAGACATCGCGCTCAGCCTTAAAATCCTCTGGATGCCGGACATCCTACCTTTTTATTCTTTTTAAAGCTTGCCATCCCTGAGGTTCTTGCATACCAGTCTACAAATGGGCGTAACGTAACTGTCAGCTGTACAAAATAATAAGCATCATTATTATTAGGATTACCTCTTCTCTCTCCTGCAGCGGGATAGGAACCATTACCTCTGTATGCAAGTTCAACAGCCTGCGCTCCCTTGTTGGCAAGTAATAAGTTTTCATCAACATATCCTTTGCTGACGTCATCAATGTAGTCCGTAAAGGTTGCTCTGTATCCAAATTCAAGGCCCACACGAAGATCTTCTGTAATAGCATATTCAGCACCTAATCCGAATGGAATCATAAACTGCCAGCGCTTGTATGGATTTCTTCCATCAACAAAGCCTTGCCCTTCTGTACTTAATGGAGCCAAAAATACTTTATCACCTGCATTGGTTAGGGTAGCAGGATTAAAATTGAATATACCTACAGCGCCAAAAATATAAGGTGTCCACCATTTATTATTCAGGCTGAATAATTGATATTGTGCACCTAACTCAAAATCAATTATCCGGCTATGAAAATCTAGATTTCTTTTTTTGAGCTCATTACTTTTATTGTTGCCATCTGCGGCCATTAAGGTTCCCAGAGATAAAAAAGTTCTTGCTGTAATATGTTCGCTGATGTCGTATCGGAGACCCAGGCTTCCGGTAAGTTTCGCCTGTGACATTACAAATCTTCTGTCTTGCAAATCACCCTGATAATTTGAAAACCCAACTCTGCCAGACACGTGCCAGTTTTGAGCATAGATATTTGTACAGTGGATAAAAAGGATTATCAAAAAATAGCGACGCATTAGTACAAGTACAGTGTTGTAATTTTTCATGGTGCAAAAAAACGAAATAAGTCGATACAATCGAACAGATATGTTAATCTTATCAGTAAGAGTCTATCCATGAAAAATGACTTTTAACAATCTCCTCTTTCTGGTCTTTTAAATGTTGTAATAAAGCTTTTGATGCCGGTGCATGTTTTTTGTCGGACAGCCAAACCAGATTCCAGTTCGTTGTTATCGGCAATCCCTCCACGGGTATGATCTGTAGTTGATGATTCATTAATTCATTCTTGATTCCAATCAGCGGCATGATTGAGTAGCCCAATCCGGCTATTACAGCTTGTTTTACCGCTTCATTGGAGGTGAGCGTAATTTTTTTTCTCACAGAGATCTTATTTTTATCGATAAACTTTTCCATGATCAAACGGGTAGCAGATCCTTCCTCCCGATAGATCAGCGGAAGGGACTCGATGAAGGTTTTATTATTTTTCTTTTTCCTAGATGTATTTTCCGTATTCCCAACCAGTACAAGCGTATTTTGCATAAATGTCATCTTTTTAAGATTGAGATGCCCCGGCATTACTGAGACCAGAGAAAAATCAACTTCATTATTTTCGAGTGATGCTATGACTTTAGATTTGTTGGATACGTCGAGTTGGAGTTCAACGGCTTCATTTTGCTTGAGAAATGAACTTAAAAAATAGGGAAGCACGTACTTGCCGGTAGATACACATGAAATTTTTATTTTACCTGTAATTTTCCCTTCATACGCAGATTTTTTGTTTTCAAGATTTTGCGCTTCTTCCAGAATACGGGATGCGGTTTTGGCAATCTCTATGCCAAAATCAGAAAAGAATATTTTTTTATTTACGATCTCCCATAAGGGTAAGGGAAATTGAGTTTGAAAATTTTTCAACTGAATAGATACGGCGGGTTGTGTGAGATGCATTTCCTCCGCTGCTTTTGATATGCTTTTTAATTCAAAGACTCTTAGATAAATTGATAATTGATGTAATGTATAATTCATAAAAATAATTAATGAATATTATAATAAAATTAAATAAAATTATATATAAAAAAAGTAGTCCTTTTGTAAATATTGAATATCGGCACTTGCCCCAAATTCTTCAATTACAAAATGTTTGAAGTAAAGAAATATTTCAAAGGCAGATCGTTATTAATTGCGACCCGACATGGTAAGGAAAAAGTGATGGCTCCGATATTGAGAGCTGCGCTGGGGGTAAAATGTTTTACATCAGACAACGTGGATTCAGATATATTTGGAACATTCACGGGTGAGATCCCCAGAGCAGATGGAGCTGTTGAAACACTTCGGAATAAGTGTCGGTATTTTATGGAAAAATGTGGGGCAGATCTGGCTATCGCAAGCGAAGGTTCCTTTGGACCTCATCCTAATCTTATTATGTTGCCGGCAGATGAAGAATGGGTGATTCTTATTGATGATCAAAACGGCTTTGAAATTATGGCCCGTACATTGAGTACGGCTACTAATTATAGCGGAATGTACGTAGATAACTTCAACGATTTAACCCATTTTGCCTACTCTGTTTCTTTTCCTTCGCACGCATTGATTTTAAGAGATAAACAAGAGGGTAACAGAGAAATTGTAAAAGGTATCACAGATGCTTCTTCGCTCTCGCTACTTTTTGAAAGAATGAAAAAAAAATATGACCGTGTGTTTGTAGAAACGGATATGCGGGCTATGTATAATCCGATGAGAATGCAGGTAATAGCTGAGGCAACAGAACAACTCATTCAAAAAATCCTGCATGTTTGTCCCTCTTGTGCTTCACCGGGCTATGATGTGGTTCATGCAGAACTGGGTTTACCCTGTGAAATATGTAGTTTGCCAACAAAGTCTGTTTTACGACTACAGTATGCTTGTAAAAAATGCCATCATCAGTCATCCGTAGTATTTCCGAACCAAAAGCAAAAGGAAAATCCGATGTATTGTGATCATTGTAATCCTTGATGTAATTAAATATAGAACTCGAATCGTTATGAACGTAGACATACTTTTATCCAATCTAACCAATCCAACACTTTTATTTTTCATTTTGGGAATAGTGGCTGCTATATTTAAAAGTGATCTGGAGATACCGGCGCCTTCCGTAAAGTTTATCTCTCTTTATTTATTATTTGCGATCGGCTTTAAAGGCGGACAAGAGTTACAGCATAGTCATATCAATAATGAAATATACTTGTCAATTGCTTTTGGAATTTTAATGGCAACAGCGGTGCCTCTTTATTCTTTTTTCGTCCTTAAGAATCGGGTTGGTGTCAGTAATGCGGGTGCTATCGCGGCAGCCTATGGCTCTGTTAGTGCAGTAACTTTTGTCGCAGCAGCTAGTTTTCTTGAGGTACAGGGTTTGAGTTTCGGAGGACATATGGTGGCTGTGATGGCCATAATGGAATTCCCGGCTATTGTTGTAGGGTTTATACTAATCAGAAAATTTGAACGGCCGTCTGCTCAAAACATAGGTATTCGAAATATCATTGGCCATGCCATTACTAATGGTAGTGTATTAATGATCATTGGTAGCCTGGTTATTGGGATGATATCAGACTCGAAACAAGCTGAAGGTATTCGGCCATTTACCAATGATATCTTCAAAGGATTTTTAGCCATTTTTTTATTGGAGATGGGCATGGTGACGGCCCGAAGATTTAAGGCTTTTCGTCAACATGGCTTATATGTTATGTTATTCGCTTTATTGATGCCGGCTGTAAATGGTTCACTGGCGGCATATATCAGTCAGTATATTACTTCAGATATGGGCAATCGGTTCATATTTTCCATTCTCGCAGCGAGTGCTTCCTATATTGCCGTGCCGGCAGCTATGCGACTGGCTGCCCCCAAATCGGATCCCGGTTTATATATCCCTATGGCACTGGGGCTAACCTTTCCTTTTAACATTACAGCAGGAATGCCCCTTTATTTTTACATAATAGGCTTATCCTAGCCCCCAAAAGCAGATTTCAATCATTAAGAAAGCAAAAACTTCCGGTTTTGCCTTCAAATTTTTCCCTTTCTCAGAAAAACACCCTATCTTCGCACCCCCAAAATATGGCTAAGCAAGATTTAATTAAACAAGACGGAACGATTTTAGAGGCGCTGAGCAATGCCATGTTCAGGGTAAAACTGGAAAACGGACACGAAATACTGGCCACGATCTCAGGGAAAATGCGGATGCACTATATCCGTATCCTACCGGGAGATAAAGTGGGCGTAGAAATGAGTCCTTATGATTTAAGTAGAGGGCGGATCATTTTCCGTTATAAATAAAATTTCGCCTTATGCGGGCGAATTAAATTGGATAGTATGAAAGTAAGAGCATCAATCAAAAAACGCAGCACCGATTGCAAAATCGTAAGAAGAAAAGGAAAGCTGTACATTATTAACAAGAAGAATCCTCGTTTTAAGCAAAGACAAGGATAATCATTATTTGAACTAAATTAAGAACTATGGCGCGTATAGCCGGTATAGATTTACCAAAAAACAAAAGAGGAGAAATCGGACTTACCTATATATATGGTATTGGTCCGTCTACTGCCCGTTACATTCTTGAGAAAGCCGGAATCGACTTCAATAAGAAAGTAAACGCGTGGAATGATGACGAGTTAAATGCTATTCGTAATATCATCACCAACGAGTTCAAAGTAGAAGGCCAGTTGAGAAGTGAGGTGCAAATGAGTATCAAGCGTTTGCTGGATATCGCTTGCTACCGCGGTCTTCGTCACAGAAAAGGTTTGCCTGTTCGTGGTCAGCGTACTAAAACAAACAGCCGCACCCGTAAAGGGAAGCGTAAAACAGTTGCCGGCAAGAAAAAGGCAGCTAAGAAATAATGAAAGAGTCTGCTTCCGTTTATTTCGGTTGCCGACTTTTACATATATGCACCATCTCGGTTTTTCGTCAGATGTCAGGGTGCAGACGGAGAGAAAAACCAGTCTGATTAATATCAGATAATTTTTTTGATCACCTTATAAAGTAATTATGGCTAAAGCACAACAGCTCAGCGCAAAGGCAGCAGCAAAAAAAAGAGTAGTAAAAGTAGATGCATCAGGAGATGCCCATATCTCAGCTACTTTTAACAACATCATCATCAGTCTTACCAACAAACAAGGTCAGGTTATTTCCTGGAGCAGTGCTGGTAAGATGGGTTTTAAAGGTTCTAAAAAGAATACACCTTATGCGGCTCAGGTCGCTTCTTCAGAAGCTGCAAGAGTGGCATTTGAAGCAGGTTTGAAAAGAGTAGATGTATATGTAAAGGGTCCCGGTAGCGGAAGGGAAAGTGCTATTCGCGCTTTAGCGCAAAGTGGTATTGAGGTTTCGATGATCAAAGATGTTACCCCTTTACCGCACAATGGTTGTCGTCCTCCCAAGAAGAGAAGAGTATAATCGATTTGTTGGCATCGTACCCGAACCGGTGCCGACATCTTTAACATAGGTTCGGGATTCATTTTAATAAAGGGTGAATGATTGATTTTTAACGCTTTTAATGATCATCTCACCGGTTTCTAAAAAGCGTAAATGAATAAAAATTATGGCACGTTACACGGGTCCAAAGACCAAAATCTCTCGTATTTTCGGTGAGCCTATCTTAGGCAATGGCAAATGGCTTACTAAAAACAGCAACCCTCCCGGTCAGCATGGTGCTGCCCGCAAGCGTAAAAGCTTAGGAGAATATGCCCTCCAGCTTCGCGAAAAGCAAAAAGCCAAGTACACGTACGGTGTATTGGAAAAACAATTCCGTAAAACATTTGAAGAAGCCGCTCGTCTGAAAGGAGTAACAGGTGAAAACCTGATGCGCTTACTGGAAGCCCGTCTGGATAACACAATCTTCCGTCTGGGTATTGCACCCAGTCGCCCTGCTGCCCGTCAGCTGGTAAGTCATAAGCACATTACCGTTAATGGCATCATTACAAATGTCCCTTCTTACAGTTTAAAGCCAGGCGATATCATCTCTATAAAAGATAAGAGTAAAGATAACTCCTCTGTTACCAGTCAGATCAAAGGCAAGAATCCTAAGTTCAACTGGTTGGACTGGAATGAGACAGAAATGAAAGGAACTTTCATCGCTTATCCGGAAAGAGAAAGCATTCCTGAAAATATTAAAGAACAACTGATTGTAGAATTGTACAGTAAATAATCCTGAGCGAATAGACTGCATTCAACAAATCATCATCATTTAAAACAAATATATGGCCATACTCAATTTCGTAAGACCCGATAAAATTGTACTTCAAAAAGCAACTGATTTTGAAGCTTCTTTTGAATTTCGTCCACTCGAGCCCGGTTTTGGTGTTACGGTTGGTAACGCCCTTCGCCGTGTGTTATTAAGTGCACTGGAAGGATATGCTATCGTTGGCATTAAAATCGAAGGTGCCGATCATGAATTTGCAACTCTTAAAGGGATCACAGAAGATGTAGTGGAGCTGATCTTGAATTTAAAGCAAGTGCGCTTTAAAAAGAAAGTAGAACATGATGTGGCTGCTGAGAAAATTACATTGAGTCTTAAAAATAAGACAGAGTTCAATGCTTCTATGATCGGAGAAGCTTCTCAAAGCTTCGATGTCATGAATCCTGAATTGCTGATCTGTACGATGGATACCAGCGCTAAACTGGACATTGAAATCCACATTGCAAAGGGACGTGGTTATGTTCCTGCCGAAGAAAATAAGCCTAAGGAACCTGTATTCGGATACATCCCTACAGATTCTATTTTCACGCCTATTAAGAATGTGAAATATTCCATAGAGAATACGCGTGTGGAACAACGCACAGACTTCGAAAAATTATTGATGGAAGTCAGCACTGATGGTACTATTCATCCGGAAGAAGCTGTAAAGCAAGCTAGTCGCATTTTGATCCAACATTTAATGATCATTACAGACGAAAATATTACGTTTGACAACAGAGAAGAGAAGAAGGAAGATGTAGTGGATGAGCAAATGTTACAATTGCGTAAAGTATTAAAAACTCCGCTGGAAGATCTGGATCTTTCCGTACGTGCCTTTAATTGTCTGAAAGCAGCAAAAATCAACTCTCTCAGTGAACTCGTTCAATATGAGCAGGAAGATCTGATGAAGTTCCGCAACTTTGGACAAAAATCACTTTCTGAGATCGAACAAGTGTTGGGTGAAAGAGGCTTACACTTTGGAATGGATCTTGTGAAAATGGGATTGGATAATATCGATTAATTTTTTTAGATAATGATGGTAATTCCTGACACGGTACTATCTATTGTAAACCGGAGCTAATGGCTCCATCCTTGAACAAGGAAAAATATAAATGTCATGCGTCACGGAGACAAAATTAAAAACCTAAGCAGAACGGCGTCTCATAGAAAAGCCCTTCTTGCTAATCTGGCGATCGAGTTGATTCGTCACAAAAGAATCGTTACGACTTTAACGAAAGCAAAAGCTTTGCGCACATGGATTGAACCAATCTTAACGAAATCCAAAAGCAATACAACGCATAGCCGCAGAATCGTTTTCAGCTATTTGCAGAATAAAGAAGCGGTAAAAGAATTGTTTGATGTGATTGCTGAAAAGATTGCTGCTAGACCGGGCGGATACACCAGAATTATTAAACTGGGAATTCGTATTGGTGATAATGCCGAACAAGCCATGATTGAACTAGTTGATTTCAACGAGATTTATGGTAAGGGCAAGGGCGAAGCAGCCGCTCCGGCGAAGAAAACGCGTCGCGCAGGGGGTGCTAAGAAGAAAGCAGCTGAAAAAGAAACTGTGGCACCAGCTGCAGAAGAGGCCTCAGCATCTGCAGAAGAAGCTCCTGCAGAATAATTAATGTTGAAAAAAAATCACATTCAGAGGCCTTGCATTTCGTAAGGCCTCTTTTATTTTGCAACAATATGCAACAGTCCATTACACATCTACCAACAGGAAATCAGCCAGCTATCTTAATGCTGGAAGACGGAAATGTATTTTACGGAAAAGCTTTCGGAAAAATCGGTACGGCTTCCGGAGAAATTTGTTTTAACACCGGAATGACAGGTTATCAGGAAGTATTCACAGATCCCAGTTATACCGGACAGGTTATCATTATGAACAATGTGCATACCGGAAACTACGGAACTTATGCAAAAGATGTTGAGAGTAACAGTGTGAAAATAAAAGCACTTATCGGTCGTAATCTGGAAGATCGCTACTCGAGGTATGTGGCCGATGATTCGCTGCAGACTTATCTTGAAAAACAGGAGATCGTTGCGATTGAAGATATAGATACCAGGGCCTTAGTAACGCATGTGCGTACCAAGGGAGCCATGAACTGCATCATATCTTCAGAAGTATTAGATGAGACGAAATTAAAAGAAATGCTTGCTGAAGTGCCTTCCATGGCCGGACTTGAACTGGCCAGTACAGTAAGTACTAAAGAAGCGTATGAAATGGGTGATGCGGCAGCTGAAATTAAAATAGCCGTACTGGATTTTGGTACCAAACAACATATTCTGCAGTGTATGGCAGATAGAGGAGCATTCTTAAAAGTGTTTCCGGCTAAAACTAGTGCAGATGAAGTACGATCTTTTAATGCTGACGGATACTTTATTTCCAATGGCCCTGGTGATCCCTCGAGTATGGATTATGCCATAGCAACCATTAAAGACTTATTGAAAGATAAAAAGCCAACATTTGGAATTTGTCTGGGTCATCAGTTACTG
>JBKCGY010000090.1:0-18538 GCA_046303015.1 Bacteroidota bacterium
GTTTCCAGAAACATCCCGGCTTCTCCTGTATGGGTAGTCAGATATTCTTTTAAAGCCAGATATCCCACCGCCCCATGCGGATCAGCCAGATAATGATGCTGACTGTATAATTCAATCATGGCGGCTCGGGTATCATCATCACTTATACTCACGGATGAAAATTTTTCTTTCAAGGCCGGAAAATCCTGATGAAATAATTCCAGAATACGAACAAAATTGCTGGGATCCCCCACATCCATGGCATTAGATATAGTTGGTATTGCTTTTTTAGGCTGATAAGTTTGACCCTCCATAAACTTCGGCACGACATCATTGGCATTACAAGCCGCAATAAAATGAGCCGCCGGCATGCCACTAATATGTGCCAGTATGCCTGCACATATATTTCCGAAATTACCACTGGGAACCGAAATAACCGGTGCGCCTTCCCGTTGCTTTTTCCATTGTTTGTAAGCCAGCAGATAATATAATTGCTGAGGCAACCATCTGGCCACATTAATTGAGTTGGCAGAAGTCAGAAAACATTCTTTCTTAAGTTCTTCATCCGTAAAAGCCTGCTTCACCAATCGCTGACAATCATCAAAACTGCCATCGACTTCCAGTGCATGAATATTGTCTCCAAAGGTCGTTAACTGTTTTTCCTGCACTTTGCTCACTTTTCCCGAGGGAAATAAAATCACTACATCCACACCTTCAACTTGATGAAAACCACCGGCTACTGCCCCGCCGGTATCGCCGCTGGTCGCTACCAGTAGGGTTATTTTTTTATTGTTTTCAGGCAGCACTTCACTGATTAGTTTGCCCTTTTTGACAAAATAACTAAGGCAACGACTCATAAATCGTGCTCCTACATCCTTAAAAGCCAGCGTCGGTCCGTGAAATAGTTCGAGGGTACTGATAGTATCCGTCACTTTAACTAATGGAATCGGAAAATCAATGGTCTCTTTTACGATGGTGCGAAGGGATTGTTCGTCGATCTCATCTCCTACATAAGGTCGCATCACCTGATAGGCGATCTCTGCATCATCCCATTTCTCAATATTCTCCATCATTTCCTTCGGAAAAACCGGAATGCTTTCAGGAAAATACAATCCTTTATCGGGTGCTTGTCCGTAGATGGTCGCCTGTTCAAAGCTAACAACCGGACTTTCTTTCTTTAAACTATAATACTTCATGATCTATACTTCTGTGCAGGTAACACCATGTGGACTTAATTTTCCGACATAGGAACGGTATTCTATACCCAAACCCGTGAAGACATCCTGCATGGCTTTCTCCACTTGTATGGCTGTTGATTTTTCTTTACATAACATAAAGAGTGATGGGCCACTTCCACTGATTCCCCCTCCCAAAGCACCGGCCTCTCTACTTTTTTGTTTGACCTCATCAAATCCTGGAATTAATATACTTCTCACCGGTTCTACAATTACATCCTCCAGACTTCGGCTGATCAGATCATAATTTCCTTGCTCTAGTCCGGCGACCAGTCCGGCAATATTTCCCCATTGACGAATCGCATCTTTCAGTAACACTTCCTTTCTTAGAATTTGTCGGGCATCACTGGTCTTTACTTCAATCTGTGGATGCACAACGGCGGCATACATTTCAGGCGCATTCAGTCGAACGATATCCAAAGGATGAATAGATCGTACTAAGGTAACCCCGCCCATAATACAAGGTGTAATATTATCGGCATGCTTCACACCGCAGGCCAACTTCTCTCCCAGCATTGCAAACTGAATGAGTTGATTGGTGTCAAATGGATTATTCAGTAAGTGATTGGCAGCAACCGCTGCACCTGCTGCACTGGCAGCACTGGAACCTAATCCACTTCCCGGCTTGATATTTTTATTGATCTCAACTTCAAAGCCAAATTGATTTCCCTGTTGCTGAATAATCTCCTGAAAAACCACTCCGGCTACATTTTTTTCCGGTTCTGTTGGTAAGCCATAATCGTCCAGATTTCGAATGATAACTTTAGGTTCATCCATCAGTCTTACATACATAATATCATTGGGTTCTTCTAATGCAAAACCTAAAATATCGAAGCCGCAAACCATATTGGCAACGGTGGCCGGACAATGAACTTTTATATAACCTTCTCGCATAATTAAACGGTTCTTAAAATATCTGCAAATACACCACTGGCGGTAACCTCCGCTCCTGCTCCTGCCCCTTTGATTACCATCGGCTGATCTTTGTAACGGTCGGTAAAGAATAACACCAGATTGTCTTTTCCGTACAGATGATAGAAATCACTTTCTGCAGGAATATGTTGTAAACCTACGGAAGCTTTGGCTTTCCCCTCCTGCCTTTCAAACGATGCAATGAATTTTAATTTTGCTTTTTTATCACTGGCTTCCTGAAATAATT
Organism: Bacteroidota bacterium; assembly: GCA_046303015.1. Lineage (GTDB taxonomy): Bacteria > Bacteroidota > Bacteroidia > Chitinophagales > Chitinophagaceae > Lacibacter. Next base: position 2,374 of record JBKCGY010000090.1, read on the forward strand.
TTTTGAAATGCGGCTCTTCTTTTTCCAGCGATTTGTAAAAATCTTCTACCGTTCCGCTCAGGCATGAGTCGGGCAGAAAACCATTGCAGACAATATCTTCCATTTCAATGGATTCACCGGCTTCTCTGGCCAGAATCATAATCTTGCGCATTACATCTTTTCCGCTAAGGTCCAGTCTGGGATCCGGTTCGGTATAACCCTCATCCTGAGCCTGCTTAACAACAGAAGCAAAGGATCGGCTGCCGTCATAATGATTGAAGACAAAATTCAGTGTGCCACTCAGTACTGCTTCCATACGGTTGATACGATCCCCGCTCTTACGCAAATCGTTCAGTGTACCGATCACAGGCAATCCCGCCCCTACAGTGGTTTCGAAAAGGAAGGGAGCATTGAATTCTCTGGCAAGATCTTTTAGTTCGCGATATCTTGAATATGAAGATGACGCAGCAATCTTATTGCAAGCAACTACGGCAATACTCTTTTCCAGTAAACGATGATATACCTCCGCTACTTCGGCGTGTGCGGTTACATCAGCAAAAACTGAATTTGGTAGATTCTTTTCAATAATCTGATTAATGAATGCATTTAGGTCTGCCTTCTCCGAATTTGCCAGATCTTCCTCCCAATTATTGAGTAATAAAGATTCGTCTGAAATAATCATTTTCCGGCTGTTGCTGATTCCATTCACATGCAGCTGAAGATTCAATTCTTTTTCAAGAAAAGGTTGCTGTTGTCTGATTTGAGCCAGTAACCGTTTTCCCACATTACCCGCACCTGCTATAAATAGATGCATGTGTTTTTTAACGGATTCAAAAAACTCCTCATGCAATACATTGATGGCTTTCTTCACGTCTTTGGAAAATACAACAGCCGTGATATTTCTTTCCGTAGATCCCTGTGCGATGGCTCTGATATTCACCCCGTGTCGTCCAAGGGTGCTGAACATTCTGCCGCTTACCCCGGTATGCATTTTCATATTATCACCTACAACAGCTACGACCGATAATCCCCCTTCAACCTGTAGTGGCTGGATCTTACCGGCAGAGATTTCCAGTTCAAAAGCACGATTAACCGCTTCAGAGGCTTTTTCGGTTTCACTCTCATTTATACCTACACATATTGAGTGTTCAGATGAACCCTGAGTAATGATAATTACATTGATCTTGGCAGATGCCAAGGCCTCAAAAAGACGTGCTGAAAAACCGGGTATTCCGATCATTCCACTTCCCTCCAAGCTGATCAATGCAATTGAATTTATACTGGATATACCTCTGATAATATGTTTGTTTTCAGAATGTTGACTGATTCTAGTTCCCTCATCTTCAGGAGCAAATGTGTTCTTGATCAGGATGGGAATCAACAGATCCAGTGCTGGTTGAATGGTCGGCGGATATATTACTTTCGCTCCGAAATGAGAAAGTTCCATTGCCTCCTGATAGGAAATAGATGGAATGATCTTTGCATTGGGCACCCATCTCGGATCTGCGGTCATCATACCACTTACATCGGTCCATATCTCCAGCACATCTGCCTTTACGCCGGCAGCAATAATGGCTGCTGTATAATCAGATCCTCCTCGGCCGAGGGTAGTTGTAATGCCAGATGAATCGGATGCAATAAATCCAGGAAGCACTGAAATTCCGGGTTTTGCAGAATGAAAATATTGCTGAATTAAAGTATTAGTAGCCTTGAAATCAACCTGTGCATTACCATACTGACTATTGGTCCTTATCAATGAACGACTGTCCACCCATTCTGCATTGAGTCCGCTATGTTGCAGGGCAGCGGTAAATATTTTGGAGGATAGCCACTCTCCATAACTCATTAATTTATCCTTGGTCTTTAAGGAGCATTCCCCAATTAAAAAGATACCATTACAGATATCGTGGATCTCATTGCAACCTTTTTTTATCAGACTGAGTAAGCTGCTTTGATTTTGAACAGGCACTAATGCTTTCGTTGTTTCCAGATGACGATCTTCGATCTTTTGTAAGATCTCTTTATAATTTTCATCTCCTTTCGATGCCAAGTCTCCACATTGTATCAGTAGATCGGTTGTGCCGCTCATGGCACTCACCACTACTGCAACAGGGACAGGATATTTTTTTAAAATGGAACCAACCTGTTTCATGGACTCATCTGACCCCATGGAAGTGCCTCCGAATTTCAGTACATGCATGGTAATATATTTGTTCTTACACTAAAAAGCGGACTTTTATTCCTTCTTTCCGGAAAAAGAAAGATGGAAATTTACGCAAGGTATTGTTTGCGAGGAATAAAACAATTGTTAGTCGAAGGGTTTCTGAAAAGGGAAAACCCCCTTCATATTTGCTAAAAGGAGGTTTTGAATTCAAATAAATTGTTTCTTTAAAATTATTGTATCATCAGTTTTGATGAATGGATTGTTTTATCTGAAGGATTTGATACCTTGATAATGTAAGTACCTTTTGCAGTTTCAGCAGGATAATTTAAATAAACGGATTGTGAACCTTGGCTAAGATTTATAATTTGCTGATTAATCACTTTTCCGGTCATATCTAACAATTGCACCTGATAGTTGCCACTTACTGCATTTTCTAATGAGATTTGAAGTCTTGATCTGCTCATAGGGTTAGGAAAAACGTGAAGACTTGTATGGTTATCCTGAAAGAAAGAAGCAGGTTTTGGTTTTCTTGATAGAAGATAACCGCTGGCGAGATCGGACATATTAAAATCTTTTGGATTTTCAGTAGATAAACTTCTGGCTTCCCAATTTTCAGGATTCACGATATAGCAGTTCTGATCCCCATTACTGCAACTTAAAAGTAATTCACCATTTGCCATTGCAGCTGCACCATTGGGTGTAAATAGCTGTGGCAACCCATTAATGCTTCCTAAATGTTTTGCAATTCTGGTTTGTGGACTGAATACATAAATATTACTTCTTTGAGTGATCAGATATATATAACCATCATCTCCTGCTACCATATCTCCTCCAAAAGAAGAGCAGGCATTATGTATGGAATTTTGACCATTGGATCCGGCATCAATTAATGGCCCCAGATCTCTCAGGATAGGTCTTTCTCCGGTTGTAAATTCAATCAGGTGCATGGCATCATTTGTTAAGGCATACCCTACTCCTTTTCGATCAATTGTCATCCTTGTAATTTGCTGTTCTGTTTTATTAAAATCAAGCAGGGATAAAATATTGGATTTGATAGAATAAATGGTTGGAGCTTGATGGCCATTCCATTGAGCCCACCTTAATTCAGCAGCATGCATAGGAATATAAAATAACTGCTTTGTGGTTTCATTATAACCTGCAGCTGCTACCAAACCTGCATCTGCATTTGCCGATGCGGATTTTCGGGTATGTCCATCAAATACCTGAAGGGCTTGTTTACCATCATAAATAGTTTTGATAGTATTGGTGTTGGATGGTGAAAATTCCTGAATAGCTTTCCATTGAAAAGGAATGTCAGGTGAACTAAATCCAAAAATAGATTGTTTCTGTGCTTGAACCGAAATTCCGGCCAGCAAAATGAGAGAAAGGAATATCTTTTTCATATCGTGTGGTTATTGTTTTGAACAAAGATCTAAATTACGATTTTATTGATTTTGTAAAAAGCCAATATTAATCATGTATTATGAGTGGTAGTTAATCAGGCCTTTCATGGGATGGATAAGGATTTGTCCTTTTTTTAGGCCATAATTACTACATAATGTTTCAATTACATCCCGGAAGGCATACGCAATACCACCGACAAAATGGATAGGATATTTCCAGCTTTCTTTATACTTGTACAGATGATGGAAAAAGAAATCGTTTAGAGAATCCTCAATAATATTTTCTATCATATAATGTCCTCTGTTATCTGATAGGAAAAGGCTAAATGATGCCAGATATCGGTTGGGTAAAGGTTGCCGGTAAACACGATCCAGAATTTCAATTTTATTGGTCTGATACTTTTGATTGAATTGATCTAACAGTTCTCCTTCAAAAGTTCCGTATAAATAGTGCTGTAAAACCTTCTTACCCATATAAGAACCGCTTCCTTCATCTCCAAGAATATAGCCCAGTCCCGGACTGTTTTTTATAATTTTTTTCCCGTTATAAAAACAGGAGTTAGATCCGGTACCGAGGATACAGGCAATGCCAGCCTTACGACCACATAAGGCATGTGCTGCACCTGTTAGATCATGATGGATGACTATTGATTTCGTTTGAGGGAAAAGTTGCTTGAGGGCGATTTTGACTTTATTAGCCATTATAGGATTAGCGCATCCGGTTCCATAATAAAATATTTGAGAAATCTTGAGTTTTTTTAAATGAGGTAAAAGACTTTCAAATAAAATACCGACGATCTGATCATGTTCCATGAAATAAGGGCTAATTCCTTCTGTAAAAAGTACTTTCTTCTTATTTCCATGTAGTAAGCACCATTCGGCTTTGGTAGATCCACTGTCTGCAATAAGTATACAATCATTCATTTTATTAGTGTTTATGCCGATTGCGTTGTAAATTAGGCCGATTATTCTAAAAACAAATGAGGATATCCGTAATTTTTATGAAATTTGCGCACCAAATATGATAAGCCCGAGTATGACCGTACAAAAAACAAAAATATGGCTTCCATTAATTCTTTCCATTACCCTAATTATTGGAATGTTGTTTGGATATAAGTTAAAAGAAAATATGGGTGATTTTGCACCCTCTTTTGCTTCCTTGAACAATCAGGTTAAATTAAATGAATTACTGGATCTTATCGATAGAAAATATGTAGATTCTGTTTCTTTTGATTCTTTACAGCAAAAGACGATCCAAACGATTATTTCTGAATTAGACCCCCACTCAATTTATATACCGGCTGAAGAAGTAAATGGTATGAATGAAGAATTAGACGGTAATTACCATGGTATTGGAGTGCAGTTTGATCTTTTCAATGATACGGTACATATTCTATCTGTTATGAAAGGTTCGCCGGCGGCAATGTCGGGTCTTCAACCGGCGGATAAGATCATTAAGGTGGATTCTTTCAATATTGCGGGTGTACATATTAATGAAGGTCGTGTTCAACATTTGGTGAAGGGAGAAAAAGGAACAACAGTAATGCTGGTCATTCAAAGAAATAATAAAACGTTTTCAGTTAGCCTAAAAAGAAATAGGATCAAGTCTACCAATATAGATGCTGCTTTTTTTATAGAACCCGGGATTGGTTTTATTCGGATCAATAAATTTTCAGGTAACACCTATGAGGAATTCATGGAACATTTGGAGAGAATGAAAAATGAGGGGATGCAAAAATTAATATTGGATCTTCGTGATAACGGAGGTGGTATGCTGGATGATGCTATAGAAATTGCGGATGAATTTATTAGTGGCAATAAACAAATAGTGAGTACCAAGGGGTACAACGTAGCTGAACAAATCATATCAGCCAGAAGACCTGGATTGTTTGAAGAAGGCAAATTGGTTTTGCTGATCAATGAAAATTCTGCCAGTGCCAGTGAAGTTTTAGCAGGTGCTTTACAAGACTGGAATCGGGCAACAATTATAGGTCGTAGATCTTTTGGTAAAGGGTTGGTACAAGAACAATTTTCTCTAAGTGATGGAAGTGCAATACGCTTAACGGTAGCCAGATACTATACTCCGGTTGGTAGAAGTATTCAAAAGCCTTACAAGCATGGAGTGGATACCGGCTACACACAGGAGATATCACAAAGAATAAAAAATGGTAACATATTAAGAGATCACGAAAATAGTCACGTTGGTAAGGTATTTAAATTACAGGATGGAAGAACTTTATATAGTGAAGAAGGAATTGCCCCTGATATATTTGTACCCATCGATTCAATGCGCTGGCTTCTTAGTGATCGTGTACCCGATATTCAAGATAAAATTACTGTGTCTGGATTACGCTATTACACTACTCATGCTCAACAACTCCGTCATTTAAAACAATTATCTGATCTGAAAGTTTTTTTGAGTAAAGATCCTAGTGTGGATATTTTAATGAATCTTTGGTGTCAATCATTGCCTTCAGGTGTAAATATTTCAAGATGTAAAGAATTGTTTTTTAGTGATTTCGAAGATTTTCTCTCATGGATGATTTGGCATCAGGAGGGTTATTTTAGATCTTTAATTGCTAAAGAGCCTGTAGTTTTGGAGGCACTTTCCGTAATTCGTAATTGATGAATTTTTTAATAATATTAGATGGACATAAAAAATAATATCCTTGAAACAATTGGCAACACGCCTATCATTCGATTGAATAAAATTACGGCCCATCTTCCATGTCAGATAACAGCTAAGGTTGATTATTTTAATCCCGGACACAGCATAAAAGACAGAATGGCATTAAAAATGGTGGAAGTAGCTGAGGCAGAGGGAAGATTAAAACCGGGAGGCACTATTATTGAATGTACCAGTGGTAATACAGGCATGGGGTTGGCTTTGGCTGCTGTAGTGAAAGGATATAAATGCATATTTACTACAACGGATAAACAGAGTAAGGAGAAGATGGATATTCTGCGGGCTGTGGGTGCTGAGGTGATCGTTTGCCCCACCAACGTAGAACCGGATGATCCGCGTAGTTATTATTCTGTTGCCAGAAGATTAGCTTCAGAAATACCGAATTCATATCATTTCAATCAGTATGATAATTTGGCTAACCGTCTGGCGCATTATGAAACCACCGGGCCGGAAATCTGGGACCAGACTGATGGCAAAATCACACATCTTGTTTGTACGGCCGGAACAGGCGGAACCATAACTGGTACGGCACAATTTTTAAAAGAAAAAAATCCTGCTATACAAATCTGGGCAATTGATGTATATGGGTCTTTATTGACAAAATACTTCCGAACCGGAGAGATTGATATGTCAGAAGTGCATCCCTACATCAGTGAGGGTTTTGGAGAAGATTTTGTTCCAGGCAATTATGATATGAGCGTCATTGATCATTTCGAACAAGTGACAGATAAAGATGGGGCTGTTATGGCAAGAAGACTGGCTAAAGAAGAAGGCTTGTTTTGTGGTTACAGTGCGGGCAGTTGTTTACAGGGTCTTTTACAACTCAGCGACCGACTTAAGAAAGATGATCTGGTTGTCTGTATTTTTCATGATCACGGCAGTCGTTATGTAGGTAAGATCTACAATGATGACTGGATGCGAGAGAAGGGATTCATCTGATTTTTACTTTCCTCCTACTTATAAAACAAGGGTAAACCCTTAGTATCCTTATCCGGTATCCCTGATTTTAATAAGAATATTAACAAAAGGTTTCCAGACTATATTTAAGTCTGTTAAGTTTACATTGTCAACGTAATCAAACAAACAATAATCCTGATAAACCAAAGAACCTATCTGAAAATCCTAGAATATCCAATACCTGAAAACCAACAAAAGCCTATCGTGTCAGATTCATCTGTATGATTTGAACCAACAGTGAGCATGGCTTCGAAAAAAAGATCTGGATCCTATTGAAAACCGGTTAATCCGATAACTATGAATTCCAGATCTTTTTTCTTTTTAGCCACTGTTTATCGTTCCCTTAAAAACTTTATAATTATCCGATTGGCCTTTCAGAATTAACCTGGTCAGATCGATTATTTCGTTAATTTGCCTGTATGTTATCAATATGATCAATATTCAGGACCATACGGGCAAATTTATTTCTATACCCTCTCCCCCACAACGTATTGTTTCACTAGTGCCGTCTCAGACTGAGTTGTTATATGACTTAGGACTGGAAGAACGTGTGGTGGGAATTACAAAGTTTTGTGTGCATCCTCAAAAATGGTTTGAGTCCAAAAAGAGAGTTGGGGGTACAAAAAATTTGAATAATGAGATTATCAAATCACTTCAGCCTGATTTAATTATTGCCAATAAAGAAGAAAATGTAAAAACACAGATAAATGTTATTGAAGCCTATTGTCCGGTATTTACAACCCATGTTTTTGATCTTCATTCCGCTTTAAAAATGATTTATGATGTCGGTATTATGACTCAAACTAATGAAGCGGCGGATACATTATCAGCTACTATACTTGAAAAATTTAATACATTATCATTTGGTAATTCTTTACGCGCCTTATATCTCATTTGGCGCCAACCCTATATGGCGGCCGGTGGAGGTACTTTTATTAGTGAAATAATGAAGTATGCCGGGCTTGTGAATTGTATGGCTCACAAGGATCGATATCCTGAGGTTTCTGTTCAGGATATTATAGATTTGAATCCTGACATTATTTTATTGTCTTCCGAACCCTACCCTTTTACCGAGACTCATATAGATGAGATCTGTTCATTTATGCCAACTGCCCGCACCGTACTGGTAAATGGAGAATATTTCAGTTGGTACGGAAGTCGACTTTTGCAGAGCCCTTCATATTTTAAAAGTATTTTCATATAATTTTATGTTACGGAAATTAACAACTGAACATATTTACATTCCGTATTTAATTGCCTTATTTTTTTGTTTACATGGATTACAGGAGTATCTGTATTTTATTCCAATTACACAATGGGTTGGGTTGACATTACTATATTTTATTGCTGTTTATATATTCAATAAAATATTACATTTTTTTATTAAATCAGAATGGCGAGTATCACTCATGTCAGGTTTTTTATGGATGATTTTTTTCTTTTTCAGCGCATTTCATCAATTTCTCAAGTCCATTTCTGATCATCAATGGATATCATCTTATAGATTTTTATTGCCTGCATTATGTCTTTCAATTATTCTGATCCTTTTTATACTTCGGAAAAATGATAAGCCTATTAAATTCGTCATGTATTGTAATCTTCTTTTTTCTGTACTTGTAATTATGGAAATGGGTTTTTTGCTCAGGGGTTTCCTGGCAGATGAACTCTCGGAGAAAAACCGAGCCATTAATTTTGATAAAACGCCCTTAATTAAAAATAAACCATCCATATATCTTCTCGTGATGGATGAATATACCGGAAGCAATTGCATGTCGAAAGAATTGAATTATGTCAATAATCTGGATTCTGTTTTGAGTGTGAATGATTTTCATGTATTTACAAATAGCCAATCCAATTATAATTTTACCACCTTCTCCATTCTTTCCATGTTTGAAATGAATTATTTGAGCGGGTTAGATCCAAATAAAATATCACACAAAGATTACCTTGCTGCTGAACGGAATTTATATAAGAATCCATTTTTAGAACTATTAATGCATAATAATTATGAATTTATAAACTATTCAATATTTGATTTTAAAGGTCACCCCGCATTCGATCATTTCTATTTATTACCGAGTCAGATGATGCTTTTGAGGAAAAGAACATTTTTTTCCTATGTTTTGAATGATCTGGGATGGCATTTGTCGAAATGGGACAGGCTATTTTGGAATGTATGGCAAAGGAATGTTTATGGTGTTCTCAAGCATAACATAGATCTTAAGGAAGAAATAGTTGATTTGTTGGATCAGCCCAAGAAAGGAAAGCCGTATTTTCTGTATGCACATTTTATAATGCCTCATCCTCCTTTCTTTTATGATTCTACGGGTAAGTTAAGGGAGAAGTCTGATGTACTATTCGAAATGAAAAATCACATCTACCCCCATTCGGGATATATTGCTAACGTGAAGCATGCAAATGAAGAAATAATTGAACTGATTCAAGCCATCAAAAAGAAGGAAAAGGATAATGCGATCATTATGATAGTGGGTGATCACGGATTCAGAACTAAGGACACGAGGTCATGCCGAAACTTCAGCAATTTTAATGCTATCTATTTTCCGCAGCATGTTCGACCTTCTGTTTATCCTCAAAAAATAACATTAGTTAATCAATTTAGATTTGTATACAATTATTTGTCTCAAAAAAATGAGCCTTTTTTACCCGATTCTACCCATTTTTTGATTGATGATATTGAGGAATAATATTTCCATTATTCTTTCGTGTAAATAATTAACTTCGCATCTTTCAATAAGTTAAAAATTAATTTTTATCATGAGTAAATACAAAGCCGGTGTACTTTTTGGAGAAGAATTGGAAGCGCTATTGAATGATGCGAAAGATAATCAGTTTGCATTACCTGCCGTAAATACGATTGGCACCAATTCGATTAATGCCACTTTAGAGACTGCTGCCAAGGTAAACTCCCCTGTTATTATTCAATTCTCAAACGGTGGTGCGCAGTTTATTGCTGGCAAATCGATGCCGAATGATAAATTGCAAGCCAACATCCACGGTGCTATATCCGGAGCATTGCATATACATAATATTGCAAAGTATTATGGTGTGCCTGTTGTATTACATACTGACCATGCAGCTAAAAAATGGCTTCCCTGGATCAGCGCTTTGATTGATGCGGGTGAAACGTTTAATAAAGAGAAAGGTCAACCGCTATTTAGTTCTCATATGCTCGATCTTAGCGAAGAATCTCTGGAAGAAAATATACAGACATCTGTTGAATATTATAAGCGTCTTCATGCTTTAGGTATGGGTATTGAAATCGAACTGTGTGTTACTGGAGGTGAAGAAGACGGAGTAGATAATAGCGATGTTGAAAATGATAAATTATATACACAGCCCGCACATGTGGCCTATGCTTATACAGAGTTAAGTAAAATCGGTAAATTATTTACAGTAGCAGCCGCTTTTGGTAATGTGCACGGCGTATATAAGCCCGGAAATGTTGAACTCCGTCCTGAAATTTTAAAAAATAGTCAGGAGTATATCGAAAAAGAACTGAAGACAGGTACTAAGCCGGTATATTTCGTATTTCATGGAGGTAGCGGTTCTCCACAACATCAAATAAGAGAGGCAATCAGTTATGGTGCTATCAAAATGAACATAGATACCGATCTGCAATGGGCTTTCTGGGATGGTGTTTTGAACAACTATAAGAAAAATGAAGCCTATCTTCAAGGTCAGTTGGGGAATCCGGAAGGACCTGATAGTCCCAATAAAAAATATTATGATCCCCGTGTTTGGTTAAGAAAAGGAGAAGAAAGTTTTGTAAAACGCCTTGAAATTGCTTTTGAAGATTTAAATTGTATTAACAGAAATGCCTGATCAAGCAAAAGAATCAGTTATGGCCAAGCACGAAGAAGATATAGAGAAGAATCTAACCGGAGACGATCTGCCAAAAGAAGAGTCAGGTAGGTCTTCTTGGTTTAAAAGAGTTCAAAAAGGAATACTTACCAAGAATTCTGAAAAGAAGGAAATTCAGGAGGGATTATGGACCAAATGCCCTGAATGTAAATACACATGCCCTACTTCAGATCTTCATCAGAACAAATTTGTATGCCCTCAGTGTAATTATCATCATCGAATTGGAAGCGCTGAATATTTTGAGATTCTTTTTGACGGAGATGATTTTGAAGAGTTATTTGTTAAGATAAAATCCAAAGATTTCCTGGGTTTTACGGACTTAAAACCCTATGCCAAAAGGCTGGAAGATATTTGGAAGAAAACGGATTTACATGATTCTATAGCCATTGGAACTGGTAAAGTCAATGGAGAGCCCATGGTTATATGTTGTATGGACTTTGATTTCATTGGAGGGTCTTTAGGTAGTGTAATGGGAGAAAAAGTTTCCAGAGCTGTTGATCATTGTATACAACACAGGCTCCCTATGATCATGATTTGCAAATCAGGGGGGGCCAGAATGATGGAAAGTGCTTTTTCTCTTATGCAATTGGCAAAGATCAGTGGAAAACTGACTCAACTGGCTGATGCCAAACTTCCCTATATAACTTATTTAACAGATCCAACATTTGGAGGTGTAACGGCTTCTTTTGGTATGCTGGGAGACTTGAATACGGCGGAACCGGGTGCATTGATTGGATTTGCAGGTCCGAGGGTAATTAAAGAAACGATCAAAAGAGACCTTCCTGAAGGTTTTCAGAGAAGTGAATTTTTACTAGATCACGGCTTTTTGGATTTGATCATCGATCGCAAGGAATTAAGAGAAAAGCTTTCTCAAATCATAAGACTCTTACGAGGTTAATGCATCTCTTCCTCTTTTAATTGGCTAAGTCATGGAAATAAAAAACCGTTCTGTTTTTCATGAGTTTGCGATCGAAGACAGGCTTACAGCAGGAATGGTTTTAAAAGGAACCGAGGTTAAATCTATCAGGGAGGGTAAAGTTAATTTTACAGATTCGTATTGTTTTTTTCATCAGGGTGAACTTTGGATCAAAGGGTTACATATTGCTGAATATCGATTAGGTACCAGCAGTAATCATATTGCCGTACATGATAGAAAGTTACTGCTGACAAAAAAAGAATTACGTAAATGGGAACAGAAAATCAAGGAAAAAGGATACACCATAGTGCCTCTGCGGATTTTCTTCAATGAAAACAATCTGGCCAAAATGGAATTGGGCCTCGCTAAAGGGAAAAAACTGCACGACAAAAGAGAATCTATCAAACAAAGGGATGTGGAGAGGGAAATGAGGAAGTATAAGTAATTTATAATTCGTATTTAAGAACTGTAAATAGGTTTTCCCTTTATTTATAAGTATCATCACTACCTTATTCATTACTAATATAATTCGTCGGGAAGACTACCGGGAGTTCTAACTTTTTGGAGGATATAAAATCATTTACTTGATGCTGATTTGGAAATGGTTCTTATACTATCATAAGAACCGGTTTTAATCTAATAATACAGTCATAATCTTAGTATTATTTAGTAACTTTAAGGAGTGAAAAAAGACAGTAAATATCATCTTGATATTAGGATTGATAAGCTAACCAATAGCATCCTGAATACGATTTCCGGAGACAGTTTCCCTACGGATGTTCATACTGTAAACAAAACGGACCTTAAAATCGCCAGCAAAAAGAATGGTTGGCTTTTTTCATGGACTACTGAAGTCAAATACAAGGACAGACAAGTATATAAACTTACTATCAGAGATAACCCCAATATTATTCAGGGGCTTGTCAGCATCAGTGATTACAATGACCATTTTTACCTGCACCTCGTTGAAAGTGCCCCCTTCAATTTAGGTAAGAATAAACTTTATGAAGGGGTTCCGGGAAATTTATTTGCTTTTACCTGTAAGCAATCCTGGGATAAAGGATATCAGGGGTTTGTTTCATTTACCTCTAAAACAAAATTAATTGAACATTACACAAATAGTTTAGGAGCAATTCATGTGGGATCGCATAAAATGGTCATATTTCCAAATGAAGCACTTAAACTTATAAAAAAATATTACCCAACTTAAATTAATCAATCATGGGATACATAAAAGAACCTAAAGGGGTTGATTTAATAATAGGCCCTTCTACATTAACCGAACGCGACAAAAAAAAGATTAGTGAAATTATTGCGTATTACAAGCGAACCGGAAAAAAGCCCGCAGGAGGAAAGGTCTTGTCTCAGACAAGTCCCAAGAAGAAGAAAGTTGCTGCTTGATTATTTTCAACTGCTAAATTCATTATTGAAACAGACGCACGTTGCATCTGATTCTTGAAGCCAAAATCTTTGCTACTTTCAAACAGCGTATAAATTTGAACCGCGAGACCTTTCGCTTTCTGCCAGGCAATAACATCCTCAAATCTTTCAATACGCATACTTTCAACTTTCAACTTTCAATTTTGAACTTTCTACTTTCTACTTTCTACTTTCCACTTCTTCTAATCCCTGAGGCAACGCACAGAAAAACCGAAGGTCTTATCGAGGTTGCTCCTGCCTACAACGCCGAAACTGTAATTCAGGTAGCGGTTCCAGGCATCGTAAGTAATGTCCTCCGTAGAACTCCACCAGTAACCGTAGTTGCCAATGACGTCGAATGAGCCATAGTTGAAGCGGATGCCACCCGGAAGCCCTGAGAAGCCCGAGCTATTAGTAGCGTCGGTATTCGGGCTAAGCCAATACTGCGTACCCGTACTCTTCATTTTGCCGCCGGCGGTAGTGCTCTGTGCACCAATTGCAGTTGGATTATAAGAAGGATCTAAATGAGCTATAAGAACATCCCATTCCGCATCTGTTGGTACATGCCAGCCGGTTGGACAAACATTTTTATTGCCATTGGTTGCCGGATTAATAGCATACCAATTGTATAATGCTCCAAATTTATTGGCCGTATAAGTCGCCTGATCGTTATTATACCAACACATCATGGGTTGGCTCAATGGACTGCGGTTATTCCAGTTGTTTGCCCATTGCGTATTGTCAGTTACAACCGGGATATTGCTTCCATCTCTGTATTTCGTAGTCCGCAGATTCTCTGCCATCCATACCTGACTGCCTATCTGGATGGTCTTGTAGGTATTGCCGTCTATATCACTAACGCTTCCGTAAGTGAGGTTAGGATTGAATTGAGAACCACCGGTTCCGCCCGAAGTAGTCGTAAAACTCAACTGATTCCCATAAGCAGTACCAGCCGTATTAATCGCATACGCACGTACATAATATGTGGTGTTGGCAGTCAGTCCAGTGAGGTTGGCGGTAAAACTACCTGTGCCGCTACCGGAGACGGCAGTATTATTTGCGGTGGTTGGGTTTTGAGTAGTTGCCCAGCAGATACCACGCTGCGTTACCGGTGAGCCGCCATCGGCAGTAATACTGCCACCACTGGTTGCACTGTTATTAGTAACATTTTCAATGGCAATGGTTGTTAACGTAGGTAATACTTTAGTCTCATTATTCTTACTGTCTTTTGTGAAGCTCTGTAATAAAATAGAAATTGCAAAGCAGAAGATGATAAGAATATTGTTTGTTTTTCGCATAGCTGTGTTTTTATAAATTAAATATAGGGAGAAAAATATAGTTGCGAAAAACGAGCATCAAGAAACAAAACCCACCCGACCAGATTACCTCGCTTCGCTCGGTGATCCATTATGGGGGCAGGTCAAACTTTTTAGAGGAAATAGCATCCTTTAAATAATGCTGAACTGGAAATGGTTCTCATATACAATATGAGCATATACAGATACCAATCTGAATGCTAATACATTTTGACATAGTATTTGGATAAGTAATTACAATGTAATAACTTTGAGCTATGAAAGTGAAAGTAATCGATATCGGAAACTCAAAAGGTATTAGGCTGCCACAGACTATATTACGACAATATCATATTTCCAATGACTTGGAGATTGAATTAAAAAAGGACGGCATCCTTTTAAAGCCTTTTGGCAAAGCAAGAGACGGATGGGAAGAACAATTTAAAAAAGGGATCAAGAAATTAGCAGCCGAGGAAAAGGCATTGATGCAAGTTAGAAATATGTTTGATGAGGAGGAATGGACATGGTAGTAAGACGTGAAGAGATATGGATGGTATCGCTGGATCCCACTATTGGCCGGGAAATAAAAAAAATGCGTCCCTGTATGATTATCTCGCCTGACGAGGCCAATAAATACTTGGATACCGTTATTATCGCTCCGCTTACTTCTACTGTTCGACACTACCCCTCTCGGGTAAATTGTACGTTCAATAACAAAAAAGGGCAAATCGTTATTGATCAGATTCGAGCCGTTGACAAAATAAGACTCGTTAAAAAACTGGGAAGCATTGATGAAAAAACGGCACTTGAGGTATTCAACCTTTTACAGGCCTATTTTGACTATTAATATAAATTAAGTCAGTTTCTTATAAACAACATCGTCGCGATGACTACCGCTGGGTGCCATTCATGTTGGTGGCCGCATCATGATTATAGACACTATTGCTTCATTAAAATTAATTGATAAATATTTTCCGAAATGAATAACAAAACAAAACATTTAGATGTGGACATGATAGGTGAGCAGAATAAAACCCTAAGCGAAGCTGAGTTACTTGCCATTAGTGCTTTTATAAAAGCCGACAAGAAAAAAATAAAAAAGTTGAAAACATGAGCAAGCATCACCAAAAAGACATCTTCAAAAAAAGCGGCCTAATTATATTCTTTTTTTCGTTGTCTTTAGAAATATATTACCCAATTTAAATTGATTGTTCATGGGATACATCAAAGAACCTAAAGGAGTTGATTTAATTATAGGCCCTTCCACATTAACGGAACGCGACAAAAAAAAGATTAGTGAAATAATTGCGCATTACAAGCGAACGGGGAAAAAGCCCGTAAGCGGAAAGGTCTTGTCTCAGACAAGTCCCAAGAAGAAGAAAGTTGCTGCTTGATTCTTATCAATTAATGAAATTATTTTCAACAACCATTATTATTTTTAAAAATAATATTGTCGGGACGACT
>JBKCGY010000091.1:0-2237 GCA_046303015.1 Bacteroidota bacterium
GTATGGGGTGCAAGGGGTCGCTAGTTCGAATCTAGTCGTCCCGACGAACAGTCAAAACCTCGGCGAAAGCCGGGGTTTTGCTTTTGGAGAGCATCTGAAACTTGCTTCATGATGCGATGCCAATAGCAAAACCCAATGCTCGTGCAACGAGCAAGGTTTTGTCTGTTCTGCTCCCCCAATAATGGATCACCGAGCGCAGCGAGGTAATCTAGTTACGGAATAGCTGGAAAGGCTTTTGATTGATCTGAGCCCCCTCAAATGATCATCGAGCGCAGCGAGGTAATCTAGTTGCGGCATAGCGGGAAAGGCTTTTGATTGATCTGAGTCCCCCTCCATAAGATATCCGGGTATTTATGCGGATTACAAAGGATGTGTCATCTGTATATCCTGAAGTGATTTTTTGAGCGACTTAATGGCGCATTCAATCCTTTCATCTTTGTAATATTCTTCAATGATTTCCTGCTCGACCTATCATTAGACTGATTAACTCTCCTTTACTATTAATTTGTAATTTTTTATATATGTTTCGCACATGAAAACGAACAGCATCGATGGACACATCATTATCGTATGCAATCATTTTATAGCTCTTTCCAATTTTTAATCCCTCTGCTATGATTAATTCCTTTTTAGAAAGTTTTTCAACAATAGCATTGTTGCTAAAATAATCGAGCACTTTCCCGGCTATATCCTGGTTCATGACCGACATTCCATGGTAAGCATTGATCAGTGCCCCTTTAATATTCTCCAGTGGAGTTTCTTTTGTGATATAACCAGATGCGCCTCTTTTTAAAGCCGTAAAAATTGAGACGCTATCATCTAACACTGAAATAACCAAAATATTAGCCTCAGGATATTTGTTTTTCAGTAAAGGTATGCCGTCTATACCTCCAATCCCAGGGAGCATGAGATCCAATAAGATCACATCAATATTTTGTGGCAATGATGCTTTAAAAAAATCTTCTATGGACATTGAGGCTATTAAAAGCTCAAATTCGTCTTTTTGGTTAAAATATTGAGATAATATTTTTAACATATCCTCATCATCTTCAACGATTGCAAGCGTTATTTTTTTCATCAGATAATTATTTTGATATAGTAACAATTTGAGCTGTTTTCTATTATTAGCTTACCCTTAATGGAGGCGACTCTGCTATCTATAATTTTCAGTCCAATCCCAATATCTCTGCTATTCCTTGGTGTTGTTACGTTTGTTCCATTATCAAATATTTCCAGAATCCATTTATTGGACACTTTATTGATAATAACTTCAAACATATTACCATTAGAATGTTTCAGTGTATTATGTGCGAGCTCTCTGATGATTAGCAAAAGATTACGGCGTACCCTTATTGATTTATCGAAATAAATATTCATAGCTTTATTGGTAACCCTGAAGTCAAATCCTGTATCTGAAAAAACTTCTGAAATGGTAGTATTAACTCTGGCTGCAAAATCATCAGATTTGCCATGATCTGTATTAAGAGACCATAAAACATTTCTAAATCGCTGAATCCCGTCCCTCAGACTTCGCTCAATAGCTGAAATCTCTGGATAGGTTTTGCCGACTTTTTGATTTAAGATATCCAATTGCATAACAGCCTTGGTGAAAATAGTGCCGATCTCATCATGTATGTCGTTTGACAGATCGGTTTTTAAGCGCCCAATTTTTTTCAAGGCATTAAACCTGATAATAAATATGGATATTATCAATGCTATAAACAAGGTCGCAACCAGGATATAAAATATGATAGACTCATAAAAGTATGTAAATACAGTAAAAGGTATTTCGATTTGTTGTTTGTTTAGTTTGTTGCGTATATCCAAACTTTGAATTTGAAGCATGTAATTTCCCGGAGGCAAATGATTCACCAGAATCGTGTTTTGTCTGTTTAGGGATACCCATTTGTTATTTAATCCTTCAATACGATATTGATAGCTTACAAACTCTGAAAATATCTGATTTTTAAGTGAAAATGTAAAACGTAACTGATCCTCCTTGTAATGTAATTTTAAAGAACTCTGGTCTTCATAGTTTATCAATGAGTTTACTCCTTTTTTATTTAGGCTTATATAATCCATGCTTAGCTTACAAGACAGGCTTTTATCAGTTTCAAAAGAGAAAGGAGCGATATGAATATAATTATTCAAGCCGCCTAGATAAATATTTCCGTCATTTGTTTTCAGAAAAGCACTATAATTATATTCATTATCTGATAAGCCGTCTTGTATATAAT
>JBKCGY010000092.1:0-6468 GCA_046303015.1 Bacteroidota bacterium
TTGGGAATGATGGTATCTACCTCATATTCGCAGGTGTAGGGCTCATCCATGGTATGCACATGCACAAACCAGTATATATCTGCCCGCTTGGGTTTTCTGTTGAGAATTGAATAAATGATCTTATGTTCGATTTCTTTAGGATTATTTGAACTGCTTAAATACACAAGATGTGTAGAATATTTTGTAACATTCAAATCATTACTTAATTCCTGCAAAAGCGGAAGATAATTTTCCAACCTTACAAACTCAACATATCGGCTTTTAATTTTTCTTGCACGATGCCATACATACATCACAACAAACATAATCAGTCCAATCACCAATGTTATATAACCTCCATGCATGAACTTATCCAGCAGTGCGACGAGATAGGAAGACTCAATAATGAGATACGCTCCAAGAAAAAGATAAATCCAAATTGGCTTGATGCGATGGATGACTAAATAATTAGCAAACAGAATAGTTGTCATAATCATCGTAACTATGATTGCTAAACCATATGCAGCTTCCATTTTCGATGATTCTCTAAAATATAAAACAACAAAAATACCACCGGCAAACAGGAGGTTATTCATAAAAGGAATGAATAACTGCCCTCTTTCTTCGGAAGGATAAACAACTTTAAATCGCGGCCATAAGTTCAGGCGCATAGCCTCACTAATCAGGGTAAATGCGCCTGCAATCATTGCCTGGCTTGCAATAATGGCAGCACTGGTTGCAACGACTACTCCGGGTATGATAAACCATTGAGGCATCAGATCATAGAATGCATGAATACCGGATTGTGATTTAAAAGCTGATGTTATTTCAGTTCCTCTGTAATGGGCCAATAAAGACGCCCCTTGACCAAAATAATTAATGAGACGCGTAATTTTTACAAAAATCCACGATATACGAATATTTCCTCTGCCACAATGCCCAAGATCACTGTATAGAGCCTCTGCTCCTGTAGTACATAGAAAAACGGCTCCCAATAGCCAGAATCCACTTGGATAGGTACTTAAAAATTTATAAGCGTAGTATGGATTAAGCGCACGAAAAATGGTGATATCATCAAAAATATGAATCACGCCTAATACGGCCAGCATGGAAAACCAAACAAACATGATGGGGCCAAACCATACACCAATAGAACCCGTACCAAACTGTTGTGCAAAAAAGAAAAGAGTAAGTATAGTAAGTACAATAGTAACAATTGTGTTGGGGTGCATGCCCTTTAGCTGAGGTAGAAGTTGTAAACCCTCAACTGCTGAAGTAATAGAGATGGGAGGCGTAATGATTCCATCGGCCAAAAGAGAGGCCCCCCCAATCATTGCAGGAAGCACCAGCCATTTTTTTCTTCTTCGAACTAAAGCATATAAGGCAAATGTTCCCCCCTCCCCTTTATTATCTGCTCTCAACACCATCGTAACATATTTAATGGTTGTCTGAAGCGTTAATGTCCATACAATTAACGAGAGCGTCCCTAAAATAAGCGTATCATCTACTATGCGCCCCCCAATAATTGCATTATATACATACAGAGGAGAAGTACCAATATCACCATAGATAATACCTAAAGCAATCAATAGACCGGCGCCGGTAACTTTAGAAGTATGCTTACCCACAAATAAGATTTAAGAAACAATACATAAGAAAGAGTCCAGAAAGATGAATCAAAGGTAGCGGAATGGAATAAATTCTCATAATAATATTAAAATAATTAGTAATCAAGAATTAATGATTAATAATGAGAACAAGACACCAAGAAACAAGAACCAAGAACCGACAACTGTCAACCCACAACTACCATCTTCTGCACCAAAGCAAACTACCATCACCATAACTTAAAAACCGATAATCATTGTCCAGTGCATACTGATACACCTTACGCCAGTCCTCTCCAATACAGGCCGCTACCAACAATAATAAAGTCGAGCTAGGTTGATGAAAATTAGTGATCAATCCATCGATCATCTTGATCTGGTAACCCGGTGCGATCATCAGCTGGGTAGTACACACAAGCTCCTCTAAGCCCCTTCTTTCCATCCATCGTAATAACGATTCCAAGGCTTCTTGTTTGGCAACATCGTTGGATTTTATCTCATATGGATCCCATTGCGACACTTCTACACTTGTAGGATCTCCCTCCGGATTCAAGATGGTCTTTATCCCCATCCAGTATATGCTCTCCAGCGTTCTTAAAGAAGTTGTACCAACCGCTATCACGGGTTGGGTTGCATGATTAATTAACTTTTTAAGAAAAGGCACTGAAATACAAATCCATTCGCGGTGCATGGTATGGCCGGCCATGGTTTCGGCTTTGACCGGAAGAAAGGTACCCGCACCCACATGTAAGGAAACATAGTCCATATCTATGCTCCCATTTTTTAAATCAGTCAGTAAAGCATCCGTAAAATGTAAGCCTGCCGTTGGCGCTGCTACACTCCCTTCTTTACTGGCATATACCGTCTGGTATCTCAACTTATCTGATGCTTCCGCCTTTCTTTTTAAATAGGGAGGTAAAGGGATATGACCGGCAGCACCCAAGATCTGACTGAAACAAATATGATCTGGATGCCATTCAAATTCTATTTCAAAAATATCTGCATGTCGCTCTGCTATACGGGCCTGTAAATGAATTGGATGGTCGTTAATAATAATTTCCTGTGACAAGACGGGTTGCTTCCATTTTGCAATGCCTCCTACCATACAATTCCACCGAACTTTACCTTTGGCTGTCAGCCCGTTTTCAACTGGTTGATTACCGGCAGGTTCAAGGCAAAAGACCTCAATGATGCCACCGGTTGTTTTTTCAAATAACAAACGCGCCTCCACTACTTTGGTATTGTTCATTACCAGTAATGTTCCCGGCTCCAGATAAGCAGTAAGGTTGCGGTAAACAGAGGAATCAATATGCCCATCTTTGTAAATAAGCAACTTACTTTGATCACGCTCCTCTAACGGAAATTTCGCAATCCGATCCTCAGGTAAATCATATTTGAAATCCTCAATTTTTATATCAGAAACCTTACTCATGCGTGTATTTTCTGTTTATATAATTTGATTAATTGCATCCTTTTAATCTCAATCCCGTAGGGATAAAACAACGGTAACATCATGGCCAAAATCATTATCCCGTCCCGTACGGGACGGAACATTTTATGACAACCATTGGCTACCATTTTTGCGTGCCTATGGCACGATGTGCATTCGGTCATTATCAATAAATTTCCTACTTTATAAAAAGAAATTTAAAACCTCGGACAGCGCCATTCCGCTTTTTTCCCGTCACGATTCGGCTGTATATATATTAATGATAATTCGAAGCCACCCTGCCGGCGACTGGCCAGTGAAAGGCCGGAGACATTGATATCATAACTTAATCCCACTCTGAAACCTTTATTCTCCAGCCCAACATAAGGTATAACGGCATCGCCTAACCGATACCAGCCACCGGCATATACATCTGTTGGGGCATCTTCCCGGTCATTGATCATCCATCCCAATGCTGCACCGGCGATCATTTCAGTAGCTGCATTCTGTAACTGAAAATTTCCACTCAGAAACAAAGAGGTTTTCGATGCAACGGAAAAATAACCTCCGCCATGAAGCGTATAACGTTCTCTGGCTTGAAAAAGATTACCCGCAAAACTTTTTTCAGGTCGGTTAATATGATAAAGCGCTGCACCGAAATAGAACTGATTATACTCATTGGTCGATCCGGTATATAATAGCCCTGCATTAAGGCCAAAATAATTTAGGTTGATTGCCGGACTGGCTGCTATCACCTCTGCGGTAGTACCTGTAAATCCGATGGTGGTCAACTGATCCTCAAAAACCAGTTTTTCCGTATTGAGTGTTCTTTGCGCAAATGAGGTACTTAGCCCAACACCCAACTGATGATATCCCGCTTCATCCAGGCCTTTATGGTAGGCTATAGATGCATTGAGATAATTATTCTTCATAATACCGGCACCATTCACATCGTACATGCCCATTATCCCTACCCCAAACTGATCAACAGGAGAAATCTTTTTATGAAGAATATTAAAGTCTGCAGAAATCGTTCCTGTTGTAAAGGCATTAAAAATAGTTGGCCATTGGTTGCGATAATTTCCAGCTACTCTTACCAGTCCGTCAAACTTTCCGGTAAGGGCAGGGTTTAAAGTCAGAGGAGATGCAAAGAATTGAGAGAAATGAGGGTCCTGAGCCTTACCATATTGCCCTGAGATCAGAGCAAATAATAAAATGAGTCTGATTATTTTACCTCTCATAGCATACTAACTCAATTTCACAAAAATTGTTGAGGAATCGTAAAGATCATTGCTGGATCTTAGTACCATAGGCCAGGTCACCGGCATCACCCAACCCGGGCACAATATAACTTTTCGCTGTGAGTTCCTCATCAATGGCTCCGCACCATATCTTCACTTTAGGCTCATTACGATGTACATATTCTATACCTACAGCACACGCAATGGCACAAACAATATGAATTTCCGAAGGAATCCCTTCATCTCTCATATGCTGAATAGTCTTTACAAGTGAACTACCCGTAGCCAGCATAGGATCTGCCAATATTAGTACTCGGTTTTCCAGATTCGGGCAACTCACATACTCAAGACTGATCTCAAAACTTCCATCGCGATGATGTTTTCTGTAAGCGGAAATAAATGCATTATCTGCCTGATCAAAATAATTTAATAATCCCTGATGCATAGGCATACCGGCTCTCAGGATTGTTCCTAATACAGGTTGTTGTGCCAGCATTTTTACAACAGCAGTACCCAAAGGGGTAGTAATTTCTTTTTCTTTCCACTCCATCGATTTACTGATCTCATAAGCCGCCACTTCACCGATACGTTCCAGATTTCGGCGGAAACGCATACGATCCGTTTGAATCTGAGTATCCCGCAGTTCGCCTACCCAGTTGCTGACTAATGAATGATGCTCACTTAAATTGATAACCATACAGAATGAATTATATTTGGGTCTTTAGACCAACTCAAAAGCAACAACTCTACTTATTGCTTTTGAGTTTTGACTTATTTATTACAAAACTAACCCAAACGTCTGCTCTTACCATAAATTATTTTAAGAGAGCCGGGGGAGAATATTATAAATATGACGTACAGAGCAATCGGATTGATGAGTGGCAGTTCACTGGATGGCGTGGATCTGGTTTTTGCATCCTTTGAATCGAAAGGACCCGAATGGAACTATTCCATACTGGCAAACGAATGTGTGCCCTATAATACAGAGTGGAAAAAGAGATTAAGCGAAGCCTCTCAATTATCAGCCTTTGATTATTTACAGCTTCATGCTGATTACGGTAAATATTTAGGTCAGCTGGTAAAAGCTTTTATGGAATCTTACGGACTTGACTACAAAGTTCAGCTGATTGCCGTGCATGGACATACCGTTTTCCATGAACCCCAAAAAGGATTTACCCATCAGTTAGGAGCGGGTGCTACAATAGCTGCCATTACAGGTATTCCTGTGATTACCAATCTGAGATCTATGGATATTGCCTTCGGCGGACAAGGTGCTCCGCTGGTTCCGCTGGGCGAGAAGAAACTTTTTTCAGGCCATCGCTTCTTTTTAAACATCGGCGGTATTGCGAATATATCGGTACACACCGACAAGGTAATTGGGTTTGATGTTTGTCCGGCCAACCGGATCTTGAATCTGCTTGCAGAAAAAACGGGCAAGGAATATGATGATAAAGGTGAGATGGCGAAGAGCGGAAAAATCAATCATACCCTGCTGACAGAATTAAATACGCTGCCCTATTATCTGCAACCCTATCCTAAATCATTATCGAATCAGTTTGGCTTAGATATTATCACGCCGATTCTTGCCAAATATTCCGACAGCATCCCTGATCTATTATGTACCTATACCGAACACATTGCAATTCAGATCCATCATGCTCTGCATCCTTTTTCGCAATCACCTGAACCCAGCATGGCTCAACTTATGATCACCGGCGGCGGCGCATACAATGATTACTTAATAGAGCGTATCAGCCACCACTTACCCTCGGTGAAAATTCATCTGCCGGAAAAAGAAGTCATTCAGTATAAAGAAGCGCTGATTATGGCTTTTCTGGGTATATTAAGATGGAGAGAAGAACCTACGGTACTGAGCAGTGTAACAGGAGCCTCCGCAGAAAGTATAGGAGGGGCTATCTGGAGTGGGCATATTTAAAATAAGTCAAAACTCAAAAGTTATAATTTGTTTTGACCTTCGACTTTTGACTTCCTTCATCTCAATCATCGTATCTTCATATATAGAAGCACAGATTATATGAATATCGGAATCGTTTGTTACCCTACCTTCGGTGGAAGCGGCGTGATGGCAACAGAACTGGGTAAAGCCCTGGCAGAAAAAGGACATATGGTCCATTTCATTACGTATCAGCAGCCGGTACGCTTAAGTGGATTTTATACCAATATCTTCTTTCATGAAGTACGCATTCCTCAT
>JBKCGY010000093.1:0-16051 GCA_046303015.1 Bacteroidota bacterium
CACATACAACGTCCATTTAAAACCCCTTTATATCCTGTGGTCTCTACACTGGGAGTACTCATCTGTACTGCCATGATCATTGGTCTGGATGCACAAACGCTAAAAGTGGCCTTTGCCTGGATGGGAGTTGGATTTATTGTATATTTCGTATACAGCAAAAAGAATAGTAAACTAAGATATCCGGGAGAGATCTTACCAAAAGCTTCCGATTTCGAAAAACATTAAATAACAAAACCACCTTCGGGTGGTTTTTGGTAGGTGTCAAGTTCCTAAATTTGCGCACCAATCAATTTCATTATGGGACGGATTTTTGAAGTAAGAAAAAGTACCATGTTTGCCCGTTGGGACCGCATGGCCAAACAATTTACCCGTATCGGGAAGGAAATCGTCATTGCTGTAAAGTCAGGCGGACCTGACCCATCCACCAATCCCGCATTACGCCGTTGCTTTCAAAATGCCAAAGCAGTAAACATGCCCAAGGATCGTGTGGAAGCTGCAATCAAGCGTGCCCAGGGGAAGGAAATGCAGAATTATGATGAAATTCTTTATGAAGGATATGCACCTCACGGTGTCGCCATACTGGTAGAAACAGCCACCGATAATCACGTACGTACTGTTGCTAATGTAAAATCTCATTTTACAAAAGGCGGCGGCTCACTGGGTAACAGCGGCAGTGTAAGTTTTCAGTTCAAGAAGATGGGGGTTTTCAAATTAAATCCTTCCGGGCTGAATCCTGAAGAAATGGAGCTGGAGTTAATAGATTATGGGTTAGAGGAAATGGGTGAAGGAAGCGGAGAAAATGGAGAAGAAGTATTTGTAATCAGATGCGCTTTTACTGACTTTGGCAATATGCAGAAAGCATTAGAAGATAAAGGCATCATACCTATAAGTGCGGAATTAGAATGGATCCCTTCCACTACGGTTCCAGTCAATGATGATCAGGCAGCTGACGTAAGCAAACTAATTGAAAGATTAGAGCAGGATGATGACGTACAGAAAGTGTTTCACAATATGGGTTAGTGAATCGATTTGAATAAACGATTCCATCTTGGGCCTTCTTCCCAGCTGAAGAAGATAAGAGATGCTTTCCCAACCACATGATCTTCCGGAACAAATCCCCAGAACCTACTATCAAGGGAATTATGTCTGTTATCCCCCATCAGCCAGTAGTAGTTCTGTTTGAATGTATACGTATCTGAAACATTGCCATTAATCCATAACTTACCCTCTTTCTTTTCTACCTTATTCCCCTCATAAGCCCTGATCACGCGTTCATATCTTCTGATATTCTTCTCATCGAGTGTTATCGTTTGCCCTTTGGCAGGAATATAGAGCGGACCATAATTATCAATCGTCCACTTACCATAAAGGGTATCATATGGAAAAATATCTACCCCACCCACATACATGCTATCTCTCGGATACATGTAATTCACCGGAGTGAGTGATTTTACATAAGACAATTTACTAAAAACAGGCACTTGTTCATGGGTAAGAAAAATCTCATATAAATTATCACCTACTTTTTTTACCTCACCGGCTGATTCCCGGATACCATAATATTCTTTAAGCAGATCAAAATCAGGAGTCACCCCATTGGTCTCCATCAAATAGTTCGTTTCCGCTCCTTTGGGGATATCATTCATTTTGCCATTGATAAAAACAACTCCATTTCTAATCTCCAGCGTATCGCCGGCAATCGCTACGCAACGTTTGATAAAGTTTTCTCTTTTATCCACAGGCCGGGTAACGATAATATCACCAAAAGATTCCCATACCCTGTCACGATCCCCTTTGGCCTGCCTCAACACCTCATAATATGTAACTTTTGATCCAAAATTCTCTTCATCATTAATAACAGTATCCCCAACAGGAAGATTGAAAACAACTACATCATTTCTTTTGATAGGACTGGCAAAGATCCTTTTATAAGGCAATTGGATCCAATCCAGATAGGATTTACCCTTGAATATGGGCATGGTATGATGCACAAAGGGGAAAGCAAGGGGCGTATTAGGAATACGGGGACCATAACTTAGTTTACTTACAAAAAGAAAATCATTAACCAGCAAAGAACGTTCCATAGAGGGAGTAGGGATCGTGTACGCTTCAAATACAAAAGTCCGAATCAAAGTAGCGGCAACAATAGCGAAAACTGCAGCATCAACCCACTCACGAAAAGCAGATTTTTTATATTTCCTAACTGTTTCAACGCCTACAAAACGGGAATCTTTTGCATAGCCCAGGTAAGGCAAATAGGCAAAAGGGAGAAATACGGTAAGTGCATGTTCCCACAATGAAAATTTACCAAAATGTTTAACGAAATCGATAGTCAGCGAAAGCGTGATAAACTGACCTGCAATAGGAATCAATTGCAGCCAGAACCAGATCTTTTTCATCTGCATCATTCTGACCATTTCCCAGGTGTTGTAAAAAGGGATTAGAGCTTTCCAGGAAGTCATACCGGCTTTTCCGAATAATTTATATAATCCAAAATGAAAACCGATCGTGCCTAAAATAAAAATAATCCAGCCCATAAAATAATTTGAATGATAGCAAAAATAGGTTTTAGTTCATATAAAGCATCGCCTTAAAAGTTAAATATTACTCTTCAAACAAACTGCCTTGAGGTCCAGCTGGCTCTTCTTTCACCCATTGCATTTCAATAGTTTTATTAAAATCAGTAAGCTTAGCTCCAATGGCTTTCCAGCCCATTACTTCGGCTACTTTGGCAAGCTTGATCTTCGCTTTTCTTACCTGAGAGCCTTTCCCGCTTTGCATGGCTAAAACCGGCTCCTCATCCGTAGTTACCGCCTCTACATAATTCCCTTCGCCCTCTTTGATAAAGAAAAATTTATTCTTCAACGAACTTGTCTCTATCTTGAAACGCTTCACATTGAACTGCACTTTTTCTTTATCGAGATAAACGACCGTTACAATACTTTCAGGTTTATACTTTTCAATCAAGATCACGTTCTCAGGATCAAAACGCTGTGTCAGCTCCTGATCTGTAATTTCATAATTACCATCTTTATAAATAACCAGCATTCGGTCGTCTGCTTCGAAAGAACCCAGCAACAAACCTTTTTCTTCGGTATTTAAACGGCCAAATTTATTATCAAACCACATTTTTTTACCATCCAAAGTTGCTTTCCCTTTCTCTTTGAATTTTACGGACTTTACAGGATATTTTGTCACCTGATTTCCCATGCTGCTTCTTCCTTTAATATCAAGTTCTTCAAAATAGAAATCAAATTCTTTGATACGTGCGCTGCAATTAGGACTGAGTAAAATCTTAACCACTTCCGCCTCACCGTTGGGATTGACCGAAAAGTAATGTACTTTACTCTTAT
This sequence comes from Bacteroidota bacterium, assembly GCA_046303015.1. Classification (GTDB taxonomy): domain Bacteria; phylum Bacteroidota; class Bacteroidia; order Chitinophagales; family Chitinophagaceae; genus Lacibacter. The sequence continues at coordinate 3,354 of JBKCGY010000093.1, forward strand.
CATCTCCTTTGGTAAGATCGTATTCTTTCTCTCTGGTTACGCCCGTTACATTAAACCGTTTAGCATAACTAACTCCTGATTTCCCATCGAGATAAATAAGATTATAGGTAGTTCGTTCATCATTTTTCTGAAAAACAGCCACGTGAATGATATCTTTCCCGATATACGTCTTCTCCCCTACCTTACACACTTTCAAAACTCCTCTTTTAGTAAAGACGATGATATCATCAAACTCACTGCAATCAAACAAATACTCATCCTTTTTGATGGAAGTTCCCACAAAACCATCTTCACGATTTACATACAATTTAGTATTGGCAATAGCCACCTGTTTTACCTGAATAGTCTCAAATGGTCTGATCTCGGTTTTTCTTTCCCTACCCTTACCATATTTTTTCAGGAGATTCTCATAATAAGCAACTGCAAATTCCACCAAATGCTCCAAATCATGTTGCACCTGTTTGATATCTGCTTCCAGCCCTTTGATCTGATCGAGCAACTCATCAATATCTAATTTATAAATACGACGAACTGGTTTTTCGGTAAGCTTAAGGATATCTTCCCGTTTTATTTCTCTGCGAAGTTGTTTTTTGAAGGGAACAAAAGCTTTATCGATTGCCTCGATCACTTTATCCCATGTTTCATGTTTCTTTTCCAGCTCTTTATAGATCTTCTCTTCAAAGAATATTTTTTCGAGTGATGTATAATGCCATTTTTCCTGCAATTCAGCCAATTTTATTTCAAGCTCTTTACCCAAAAGCGTTTTCGTTTGCTCTGCTGAATATCTGAGTAATTCATTGACTGTGATGAAGCAAGGTTTATTGTCGATGATCACGCAGGCGTTGGGAGAAATAGAAATTTCACAGTCAGTAAATGCATATAAAGCATCGATGGTAATATCCGGAGAAATACCCTGGGCCAGATCAATTTGCACTTCTACTTCAGCAGCCGTATTATCCGTTACTTTTTTGATCTTGATCTTTCCCTGATCATTTGCCTTTACAATCCTTTCAATAAGTTGAGTGGTAGTAACACCATACGGTACATCTTTGATGAGTAAGGTTTTTTTATCAGCCTCTTCAATTCTGGCACGCACTCTCAATTTGCCGCCACGCTTACCTTCATTATATTGCCCCACATCGACCATACCACCTGTCTGAAAATCTGGAAAGATCTCAAACTTTCTTCCTTTCAGACTTTTTATGGAAGCATCAATAAGTTCGCAGAAATTATGTGGAAGAATTTTAGTAGAAAGTCCTACTGCTATACCATCCGCGCCTTGCGCCAGCAATAAAGGGAATTTCATAGGCAGTGTCACCGGCTCATTCTTTCTTCCATCATAACTTAGCTGCCATTCAGTCGTCTTTGAATTAAATGCCACCTCGAGGGCAAACTTCGACAAACGGGCTTCGATATAACGAGCGGCTGCGGCATCATCCCCGGTACGCACATCTCCCCAGTTACCTTGAGTATCTATAAGCAGATCTTTTTGTCCAATATTTACGAGCGCATCTCCTATACTGGCATCTCCATGAGGATGATATTGCATGGCCTGACCAATAATATTGGCAACCTTGTTAAAACGACCATCATCCATCTCTTTCATGGCATGCAGAATGCGACGCTGTACTGGTTTTAATCCATCTTCTATGGCAGGTACAGCTCGCTCCAGTATAACATAGGAAGCATAATCCAGAAACCAGTTTTTATACTGTCCCTGTACGCCGCTATCCTGCTCGAAAAAACTTTCTTTTTTGGGGGTTCCGCTCATATATGTAAATCGGATTATTGATTTTCAAATAAAACACCAGATTTCTTTTTCACTTCAAAGTCTTTCATGTTTTTTACTGAACCTTGCACATCATACAAGTCAGTCTGCAACAAAAACTTTAATCGCCAAAGTAAAAAAGCATCTCCGGTTGAATGTTTGCTTTTTTGTTGAAACTGATGAATGATTTTACCCGCTTTTTGCCAATCATCGGTAATAAATTTCTTAAGCTCTGCATCATAGAAAGCTTCCGGATGCTGGGCTAATTTCTTACCCCCTTCTAGTATTCTTACCGTTCTTTCATCCAGGCAGATCTTTGTCCATTCATCAGGATCCACCTCAAATTCACTGGGTGTAATGACACGAGACAACCTTTTAGCTTTCAGGAGTTCCTTTGGCAAGATCTGACTGATCCATTCTGGGTAAAAAATCTGTCCTTTTTCATTGATAAAGGGAAGATTATTCAAAAATACAACCTGTATACGACCCTGATACGATTTCAATTGTGATACCAGCCAATAGTAACCGCACACATCGTGTTTATTTTGCGCCATCCAAATCCAAAGTGACGCATCCTCATTACTATCCAGAATAGAAATGATACGGTTCACTACAGCCTCATCATCTACTGTATTTTTCTCCAAGAGATGCTGATGATCGCCACCTTCCAGTACATTTTTCCACCATTCTTTTCTGGCTACTATTCCTTCTTCAGTATAAATATTAGCAAGTGGCCCAACCGCATAATCATCACGCAATAGCAAAATATCACCCGTCAGTGTTTCGTCCATGTCTATACTCTGCTGCAGGATTTGAATGTCGGGTTCGTTAAAAACAAGATGTGTCATATGAAGAATAAGATTATTATTTAGTCATTCATTTCTGAAAAAATTCTCTCTCTTAGTTTGTCCCGCTTAAGAGGGACAAACGCTCAAAGAAGAGGATATAAAAAAATCAAATTAAATTTTCATCCTCTACCAAATCCAATTCCACTTTTAAATTCCCAATAATAAATTCCTGTCTGTCTGGTGTGTTCTCACCCATATAGTATTCCAGTATTTGTTGAATATGTGTTTCAGGCAATAACATGACCGGTTCTTTTTTCATTTCCGGACCAATGAATCGGGCAAATTCATCCGGACTGATTTCACCTAATCCTTTGAAGCGCGTGATCTCAGGTTTATTACCGAGTTTTTTCATGGCCGCCTGTTTTTCCTTTTCGTCATAACAATAAATGGTTTCCTGCTTATTTCTGACTCTGAACAAAGGTGTTTCCAGAATAAATACATGGCCATTTTTTACCAGATCCGGGAAGAATTGCAGAAAGAAGGTCATGAGCAATAGTCGGATGTGCATCCCATCCACATCCGCATCCGTTGCAATTACGATGTTATTATATCTGAGGTTTTCATAACCATCTTCAATATTCAATGCATGCTGCAACAGATTGAACTCTTCGTTTTCATATACCACTTTTTTGGTCAATCCATAGCAATTGAGGGGCTTACCTCTTAAACTAAACACAGCCTGAGTTTCAATATTTCTTGCTTTGGTGATAGAGCCACTTGCACTATCTCCTTCAGTAATGAAGAGCGTACTTTCATTTTGTTTTAGAAGGATGGCTTCCTTGTCTTTTCCACTCACTTCTTCATTATAATGAAAACGGCAGTCGCGTAATTTTTTATTGTGAAGATTGGCTTTTTTGGCACGCTCGTTAGCTAACTTTTTAATGCCGGCCAATTCTTTTCGCTCTCTCTCATTTTGTTCAATTCTTTTTTTCAAAGCATCTGCCACAGAAGCGTTCTTATGCAAAAACAAATCAAGATCTCTGGCCAAAAAATCATGAACAAAATTCTTCATACTCGGTCCGCCCTCAGCAACATTTACTGAGCCCAATTTAGTTTTGGTCTGACTTTCAAAAACGGGCTCTTGCACACGAACTGATACTGCCGCGCAGATACTTCCCCTTATATCTGATGCATCATAATCTTTCTTAAAGAAATCCCGAATCGTTTTTACAAATGCTTCTCTGAATGCCGCTAAATGTGTACCTCCTTGTGTAGTGAACTGACCATTCACAAAAGAATAATACTCTTCACCATATTGATTTTCATGTGTAATGGCCACTTCAATATCATCACCGGCTAAATGAACGATCGGATATCTGAGCTCATCGGCATTGGTTTTGCGCTGTAGCAAATCCAGCAAGCCGTTTTTGGAGATATATTTTTTCCCGTTCAGGATAATAGAAAGTCCCGCATTCAGATAACAATAATTCCAGATCTGATTTTCGATGTATTCGTATAAGAAATGGTAATTTTTAAAAACAGTATCATCCGGAATAAAATAAACCAGTGTTCCGTTCGATTCGGTTGATTTGAGTTCCTTTGTTTCATTTTTCAATACTCCTTTTTCGAATTCTGCCGTTTTTTCTTTTCCTTCTCTGTATGCCGTGATCTTAAAATAACTACTTAAGGCATTTACTGCCTTCGTACCTACACCATTCAATCCTACGGATTTCTGAAAAACATTACTGTCATATTTGGCTCCTGTATTTATCTTACTTACCACATCGACCAGCTTGCCCAAGGGAATACCCCGTCCATAATCTCTAATTGTAACACCTCCTTTTTCGATAGTAATTTCAATTTGTTTTCCATACCCCATCGTATGCTCATCAATACAGTTATCAACCACTTCTTTTAAAAGCACGTAAATTCCATCATCCGGGCTACTTCCATCCCCCAGTTTACCGATATACATACCTGGTCTTAAGCGAATATGCTCCCGCCACTCGAGGGTCTTAATTGAGTCTTCATTATAATCAAACATGGATTTCTTTTCTGAGGCCATAAGGAACTGGGTTACATTGATAAACGGGCAAATATAGTAATGTATAGGTCCGTTTGATGCCTAAATATTGTTCACATGACTGTGAATAATTTGGCTTTGATAAAATAATTACGCAATTTCGCATCGTAAAATTTAAATCAATGGACGGCAAAATTTATACTCTCCTTACCATTTTCATTCTTTACTTTATCATCGCTGTTTCTATGTCTCTTTTTACCGGGGCACAGCAAGTGCTTACAGCTATTCTATTCGGAGGAACCGGTATATTGCTTTTTTTAGGCGCCTTTATGATCTGGGTCTTAAGCCAGAAGGATGAAAATTAATTAAGAAATACAACTTATTCTTTTTCAATATATTTACATTTGTAATATGCTTTTGGTTTTCCTGTTTTAATACTTGAAAACACAAATATTGAAAGCCAGCCACAAATATTATTTATGAAGTACGTATTCTTTTTTTTATCTGTTTATCTGATTTCTTTTAATGTATCGGCACAGAAATCAAAAAAAGAGGATAAATCTAAGAAAAGTAAATATGAGAATCTTTCTCCTCAGGCAAGACATGATGCCTATCTCCAAAATGCGACCAACCAAAAATTATTAGGTTGGCTCTCATTAGGATTAGGCGGATCCATGATTATTGGAGGTACTGCAAAAATGTTATCAGGCAGCTTTAAAGATGTTTCTAAAACAGATATCCGTTTAATCTGGCTTCCTACTGTAGGAGCCCTCGCTTGTATTGGCAGCTATTTTATCGTCAAAAACTCAAAAGAGAAGAGAAAAAAGGCCGCTATGATGCTTGAACAAGAGTCGGCACATATAGGCCACCCTCAGCACATACCAATTTATTATCCCACATTTGGAATCAGAATTTCCATAGACTGATATAAATCAATTTTAAAAGCGCTGACATTCTGTCATTTTTGTTTTTTATTCAGTATTTTTGCCGTCTGAATTAGCTGAGATGATGAATGAAAGATTACATGATGTTGTAGCACAGGATGAAAGCCGTCAGGGTGAAGCATACTCACCTCTAGAGAATACATCTTCCGGTCCATATTCCAAAAAATTTTACATCGAGAGTTATGGATGCCAGATGAATTTTAGCGACAGCGAGATTGTAGCGAGTATTCTAAATGGTGCTGGTTTAGGGGCAACACGAAATGTAGAAGAGGCGGATCTGGTCTTATTAAATACCTGTAGTATTCGTGAGAAAGCCGAACAGACCGTCAGAAAAAGATTGCAGGAATTCAGAAAAAATAAAGTTCATAATCCCGGAATGCTCATTGGAGTACTGGGCTGCATGGCAGAGAGATTAAAATCTAAGTTACTGGAAGAGGAAAAACTTGTCGATCTGGTAGTAGGTCCGGATGCTTATCGTACGCTTCCGAATTTAATTGAAGAAGCAAGTGGAGGTCAAAAGGCTGTAAACGTATTATTAAGCAGGGAAGAAACATATGCTGACATTGCACCCGTAAGGCTCAACAGCAATGGTGTTACCGCTTTTCTTTCCATAATGCGTGGCTGTAACAATATGTGCAGTTTTTGTGTAGTTCCATTTACCAGAGGAAGAGAGCGTAGCAGAGATCCTTTCTCTATAGAAGCAGAGGCACGCGACTTATTTGCAAAAGGGTATAGAGAAGTTACGTTACTTGGACAAAATGTAGACAGCTACAGATGGTATCATCCGGAAAACGGAGAAGCCGTAACTTTTGCTGATTTACTGAAAAAAATAGCATTGGTAAGCCCTCTGCTCAGAGTACGCTTTTCAACTTCTCACCCCAAGGATATTACAGATGACGTACTGCATGTTATGGCCGGACATGAAAATATATGCAAGTATATTCATTTGCCGGTTCAGAGCGGGAACACGCGTATCCTTCAACTTATGAATCGCACATACACCAGAGAGTGGTATATGGCGAAGGTAGATCGTATTCGGGAGATTATACCAGACTGTGGTATCAGCTCTGATATTATTGCCGGATTCTGCACAGAAACCGAAGCGGAACATGAAGAAACCATAAGTATTATGGAGTATAGCAAATACGACATGAGCTATATGTTTTTTTATAGTGAAAGACCCGGTACACTGGCCGCTAAAAGATATAAAGATGATATTCCTGAGGAAGTTAAAAAAAGAAGACTCCAGGAAATTGTTGATATGCAAAACAAATTATCCAAAGAAAGCTATCAAAAAGATATCGGAAAGCAGTTTAGCGTTTTGATTGAAGGCGAAAGTAAACGAAGCAGTGAACAATGGATGGGAAGAAATTCTCAGAATAAGGTGGTTGTGTTTCCAAAAGAAAACATTGCCTTACAAAAGGGCGATTACGCAAAAGTGGAAATTCTTGATGCTACGCAGGCTACTTTGATAGGTAAGGTTGTAAGTTAATATCTGAAGTACTCATTATGGATCTACAAAGTATTAAAAACCGTTTTGGAATAATAGGCAACTCCCCTGCCCTCAATCATGCATTGAGTGTTGCTGTACAAGTTGCGGCAACAGATCTTACCGTATTAATTAATGGTGAAAGCGGCGTTGGTAAAGAGGTATTTTCACAGATCATTCATGCCCTATCCAGCCGCAAACATAATCCCTTCATTGCAGTCAACTGTGGCGCAATACCGGAAGGAACGATTGATTCTGAACTTTTCGGACATGAAAAAGGATCTTTTACCGGAGCCGTTGATTCACGCAAAGGATATTTTGAAACCGTAAACGGGGGAACCATTTTTTGAGATGAGATTGCTGAAATGCCGCTAGGCACTCAGGCCCGCTTGTTGCGAGTACTGGAAACAGGAGAGTTTATACGGGTCGGATCATCCAAAGTACAAAAGACGGATGTCAGAGTTATAGCTGCAACCAATAAAGACCTGCTTGAATCTACCTACCAAAATAAGTTTCGTCAGGATCTATATTATAGGCTTAATACCGTTCCCATAAGGGTCCCCTCTCTACGCGATCGCAAAGAAGATATTGTATTGTTATTCAGAAAATTTACAGCAGATTTTGCTGAACGTTACAAAACCGCTCCGGTAATACTGGATGATGAGGCCAAACAATTACTTATCCATTACTCATTCCCCGGAAATGTACGTGAACTGAAAAACATTGCTGAACAAATCTCTGTTTTGTCGACAAATAAACTTCTGACTATTAATGAATTAGAGCCTTTTCTTCCAAATAAAAATCAGAATAGACTACCTGTTCTGGTACCAGCCGGCAATCATGTAAACCTTGGAGGAGGTCCTGAATTTGCAAGTGAAAGAGAAATCCTGTACAAACTATTCTTTGACATGAAAAAGGATGTTACAGAACTCAAAAAGATGTTTCTGGAAGTCCTTCAGCATGGCGCCGGTCAGACACCTATGCCTACAGCAAACTTTTTCAATGAAACCATGGGAGTAGAAAACACTTCTATTGATTTACATCCTCCCAGCTTTTCACCAACTGCGACTGCACAACCGGTATTTATTTCAAAAAATGATATACAGGAATCCGTTGAAGTAGATGAGAGTTTAAACATTATGGATAAAGAAAAAGACCTCATCATGAAAGCGCTTAAAAAACATAAGGGGAAAAGAAAAGATGCAGCAACAGACTTGGGCATCAGCGAGCGTACATTGTACAGAAAGTTAAAAGAATACGATATTGAAGACCTTTAATGCAGGAATAAAGATTTATGCGTAACCAATCAATCATTATAGTTTTAATTATTACAGGCATGATGATCATCTCCGGATGCTATTCCTTTAAAGATGTATCCATTCCACCTGAAGTAAAAACAGTAAAGATCAATTATATAGAGAATCGCGCCCGAATCGTCAATCCACAATTAAGTCAGCGCTTAACGGACAAGCTTCGTCAGAAAATAATCAATCAAACCCGATTAACTCAAACCAATAGCGATGAGGCACACTATCAGATTAGCGGACAGATTACCGATTACTATGTCACAACCTCTGCAATATCCGGACAGCGAGCTGCGGCCAACAGATTGAATGTAAATATCAAACTCGTTTTTAAAAATCTGCTGGATAATAAAAAAAGTTTTGACACTGAATTAACAAGAAGTTTTGACTATGATGCATCCATTACGCTGCAACAAGCCGAAAATCAGCTTACAGATCTTATTGTTCAAAATTTTACGGATGAGATTTTTAACCGTATCTTTTCAGACTGGTAATTGAATTTCTGAAACCAAAATATCATGAATTATCAAAGTGTTTATCAGTTCATGGAAACCGGAGAAGCCACTGATCCGAAAAATACGGAACTGGAATTAGATCAGATAACAAAGCAATATCCCTGGTTTGAAAGCGGCCATATACTATCTGCACTATATAAGAGTAAATACGTCAAAAGCGATGCGGCTGATGAGATAAGGAAAGCCCATATATACATGCACGATCCACTTTGGATGAACTGGCTGATTATGAAGTTTGATAAAGACCTCACAGAAGCCCCTTATAAAGAAAAGTTGAATGGCAGCGAAAATCATAATGAAGCTACTGCATCCATTAAAATAAAAAAAGCTCTTGCTCATGATGAAAAAAACGTACATCAAGAAGAAGAGATCAACTTTGAACCCCTGCACACAATCGACTATTTTGCTTCACAAGGAATTAGATTACAACAGGATCATTTGGGTAATGATAATCTGAGCAAACAAGTGAAGACCTTTACTCAATGGCTGAAATCAATGAAAAAAATATATCATGAAACCCCTTCCGAGACACCACCAAATGAGGACGGCCAAGTTGTTCAAATGGCAGATGCCAGCAACAATAATGAAGAAGTGTATACAGAAACTATGGCTGAAGTGCTGATCAATCAAGGCAAAAAAAAGCAGGCTATCGCTATTTATAAGAAATTAAGTTTGTTGTATCCCGAAAAAAGCAGTTATTTTACAACCCGAATTTCAGATTTAAACCAATAAATTTCATTAAGATGACCTTATTATTTATTATATTACTTTTAATAGCCAGTTTCGTACTGGGATTTGTTGTTTTAGTTCAAAACCCTAAGGGCGGTGGTCTTAGTGGCACGATCGCAGGCTTCAACAATCAGTTTATGGGTGTAAAGCAAACTACAGATGTTTTGGAGAAAGGAACCTGGATATTCGCTGCTGTAGTAGGGGTGCTTTGTCTTGTTTCCAGCCTCTTCATATCGGGGAATAGTGGCAGTGGCAGTCAGCCTGGCGTATTAGATCAGGTACCTGTAAACCAATCTGCCCCAAAGCAAGCCGCACCACAAAACACAACAACACTACCGGTTGCTCCTGCTCCCACAAGTGGCCAATAACCTTATATATTCTTTTATATCAAATCCCGCTGATGCGGGATTTTTTTATGTAGATTAGCAACTATGAAGAAAATATTTATTCTTTTCATGATCATCATATGCTGCAGCATCATGGCATTCTTTTTTTTACCCTTTACTAATTTTACGGATCCATACTGCAGGTTATACATCACAAAAAAAGATATAACAAAAGAAAACCTGCTCATTAAGTTAATGCAAAATGAATGCATTAAAAGTGAAACCATATTTACAATGACTGGAGACCTGTTCAAGATATGGCCGAAAATTAAGCCCGGACTATATGAGATCAAAAAGAATGAAAATCTTTTCAGTATCATTCGTATGTTTCGTAACAACAAACAAAAACCGGTTGATCTGATCATAACAAAACTCAGAACTCCCGATCAACTGGCTGCTATGATCGGAAGGAAATTTGAATGCGATTCTATACGATTTATTCAATATATATCTGACTCCAATTTCACTCAAACATATCATCTTCATTCCAATCAACTTTTTTTTATTACGCACCCAAACACGTATACATATTATTGGAGTGCAAGTCCGGAAGATATTCTTCAAAAATTATATACCTATCATCAGGATTTCTGGGATAAAGAGCGAATGCTTAAAGCTAAAACACTAGGTTTAACACCCCTTGAGGTCACAACCCTCGCTTCAATTGTAGAAGAAGAAACATTAGTGAATGAAGAAAAATCTGTTATTGCAGGTGTATACATGAACAGGCTCAGAAAAAAGATGCCGTTAGGCGCTGACCCAACCGTGAAATTTGCAACCGGAGATTTTACATTAAAACGAATTTTCATTAAGCATATCAAGGAAACTGCCGGATCACCATATAATACATACACCCACACAGGATTACCTCCCGGTCCTATATGTACTCCTATGGACAATACCATTGATGCTGTACTTAATGCATCCCGTCATGATTTCTTATTCTTTTGTGCGGCACCCGACTATTCAGGAAGACATAAATTTGCAATTACAGACAAACAGCATCTTCAAAATGCAAAAGAATATCAGAACTGGCTGAATCAAAAGGGAATCCGATAAACAAAATATCCCTAACTTAGAAAAAGGCTATGCAAAAAAAAGAATCAAGCATTCATATCTCTGTTTTAAAAAAACTAATAAAGACTAGCAAACGCATTGTACTGCCCGGGTTTGAAGGTATTCCCCTATACGATGTTGTTTTGTTTTTTATCAGAAAAGTACAAACAGTTGGTCTGAATGAGAGGGCAGCAGCCATTTCTTTCAACTTCATCATGGCTATCCCCCCTGCTTGTATTTTTTTATTTTCACTGGTTCCCTTAATGCCATGGGCGGACGATTTTGCAAATGAGAGTATGCGCGTTGTGAACGACATCACTCCGAATCAGGATGTGCGAAAATTTGTCAAGGATTTTCTCAATGATTTCTTTGGCCGACCGAGGAGCAGTATGCTATCCCTTAGTTTTTTGATAGCCGTATTTTATTCCTCTAGCGGTATGCTGGGCATCATTCATAGTTTCAACAGATCAATACATGAAAAAGAAGCAAAAGGATTTTTCGCGTATCGATGGAAAGCTATCAAGTTGACTTTTATAATCATGTTGCTGATTATAGCAAGCATGTTAATTTTAATGACACAAGGCACTATTTTAACCTGGATACTCGAACAATTACAGATCAGTAATCTATTCATCAAGTTATTGATTCAAATTATCCGATGGATAGTTATCGTTGGTTTGTTTTTTTATAGTATCGCTTTTATATACAGGCATGCACCTATGGTCGAAAAAAAATGGAAACTGATATCACCCGGATCTATTGTAGCCTGTACATTATTAATATTATTGACCTATATTTTTTCAGCATGGATCAACCAATTTGGCACTTATAATAAAATTTACGGATCTATTGGAACCATCATGATCATAATGGCAATCATATACATGAATAGCTTGGTACTACTTATCGGATTCGAATTGAATGTGAGTATTAAATCCCTTAAAATAAAAGCAGCGGAAAGGGAATATTAGTCTGCCTTGTTAAGGCTCCACATTTCATATAAATTTTGATATTCAACCTCTGGCAATCTAATTGATTGATAATGTCCGGCCACGTATTTTTGACGACTTGCCTCATAGATACTGATTGCACAAGCAACGGAAATGTTCAGTGACCTTATCATTCCAAATTGAGGAATAATAAAATTACCATCGCATAAACTTCTGATCTCATCACTAACGCCCGAATGCTCATTACCAAAAACAAGGGCTACACTTTGCGTAAAATTGATATCATAGAGAGAAACCGCATCCGAACTAAGATGAGTTGAATATATTTTATGATATCGCGATCTCAATAATTGAAAACATGCTTCTGCATTGTCGAATTGGTGAACAGTAAGCCATTTGGCAGCACTGGAAGAACTCCTGCTCCCCCATTTTTTATGACGTGGAATCTTTGTATTCAGCACATAAATATCTTGTATACCCACAGCATCACAGGTACGCATTACAGCCGAAATATTATGTGGATCAAAAACATTTTCCATTACCACTGATAAATCCGGCTGACGATGGGCTAACACATCCTCTACCCTTTGTTTTCTATCTGGAGTCATATCATCAGATATTAATAGTCGGCGAATGTCGGAATTATCTCCCATCATCTAATGAATGGAGCGAGAAATATCAATACCCCCTAACAAATGTTCGTATTTTTATAAAATATCTATATAATTTAAATTTATCCCAAATAT
>JBKCGY010000094.1:0-16819 GCA_046303015.1 Bacteroidota bacterium
TTAAGAAAAGAATTCAATGGGTTTTTGGCAAAATGGATGTAATTAATACTTCACGTAATACCTGAACCGATTAAAGTGTTTGGGAAATCATCCACCCTTTATAAAAGGATGCAAACGTAAGAAAGGGAAACAAAACAGCCCCTCCGAATTGGCAGGGGCTGTTTGATTTTGAAAAGGTGTATACTACTATTTCTTTTCATCTTTCGCTTCTTCCTGTTTCAACTGTCTGGTCATAACTACAGAGGCAATAGGAATACGCGGAGAGTTCATCACTTCATAATTATCGACTTTCACATCTTCTACGCGGATATTTCCGTTTAACTCAAGACTGGTAAGATCTACCTCTATTGATTCTTTTAAATATTTGGGTAGCGTTTTCACTTTAAGTGCTTTCATCTTAGTAACCAACTTACCACCGGCTTTCACGCCTGCTGAGGTTCCTGTAAACTTCAGCGGAATAGTAGCGATTACTTTTTTATCTTCCACCAGCTCAAGCAAATCAACATGCGTAAGCAGATCTGATACCTTGTCGAATTGCAGTTCTTTTAAAATACACGTATGTGTTTTGCCATTGATGTTAACCTCAGCAAACTGGAAATCCTGTGTGTATACCAGCGGTTTGAAGGCACTGGCAGGAGCATAGAAATTTACTTCTTCCTTACCGCCGTAAATTACACCAGGCACCAATCCCTGAGAGCGAAGTTGACGGGCGGCTTTTTTCCCGTTTTCGGTCCTCAGTTGACCCTCAATTGTAATTGATTTCATTTGTTTGTGTTTATAGTTAAAAAATAAAACTCATTTTTTTTGTCCGTGCATAAACAAACTGGTTATGCTTTTATTCTCGTAAGCATTGCGAATGGCTATTGCAAACACATCGGCAACGCTTAGTACTTTTATTTTCGGACTGGTCTGCTTCAGTGGTATCGTATCACAAACCACTAACTCTTCCATCACACTGTTTTCAATATTTTCATAAGCCTTGCCACTGAGTACAGGATGAGTAATCATCGCTCTTACGCTACGGGCTCCTTTCTCTTTCAAGAGCGCTGCTGATTTAGCCAGCGTTCCGCCTGTATCACAGATATCATCAATCAAGACAATATCTTTGTTTTCCACATCTCCGATTACCACCATACTTGCAATCTCATTGGCCCTTTTTCTGTGCTTGTCACAGATAACCATATCCGCCTCAAAATAACTGGCGATTTCCCTGATCCGATTAGCACTTCCCACATCGGGGGCCGCAAAGGTAAGGTTTTCCAGGTTTAATCGTTTAATGTACGGTATAAAAACGGATGAAGATTCAAGATGATCCACTGGGATGTCAAAATACCCCTGGATCTGAGGAGCATGCAAATCCATAGTAATGATCCTGTCGGCACCAGCAGCCTCCAGCATATTGGCCACTACTTTTGAACCAATTGCCACCCTTGGCTTATCCTTTCGGTCCTGACGGGCAAAACCATAGTAAGGTATTACAGCTACGACTTTATAAGCAGAGGCTCTTTTGGCTGCATCAATCATCAGAATCAACTCCATGAGATTCTCTGTTGGGGCAAAGGTGCTTTGAATCAAAAAGACCATATCCCCTCGAATACTCTCCAGAAAAGCTGGCTGAAATTCACCATCACTAAACCGCTGGGTATGACTTTTACCAAGAGCAGCGCCAAATTTCTGAGCAATTTTTTCGGCAAGATATTGAGAGCCGGTGCCTGAAAATAGTTTGGCAGTAGGATTCATCATAAAATAAAATTATGGGATATCGGGTGCGAAGATAAGTTGATAAAAATTCAAAAATTAGTAATTAGTAATTAATAATTAATAATCGCATAGATTTTTACCATTGTGGAACTGCCATTGTAAATAAATTTAATGATCAATGACGGATTTAAATATTTATTCTGATTTTTGTAGCGCTAATCTTACCAATAAATACAACTACAATGAAAGACATCAAAACATGGTCATCCGATGACCTGCCCAGAGAAAAATTTATTCAAAAGGGCCCCTCCTCCATCAGCCATTCGGAATTGATCGCCATTCTGATCGGATCCGGAACGGCCAAAAAATCAGCACTTCAATTGTCCAGAGAACTATTTACCTTGGCAGATAACAACCTGAATATTCTGAGTCGTCAAAGCCTTGAAGAATTACAAAAATTATCCGGCATAGGTAAAGCCAAAGCCGTTACTATTGCTGCCGCCTTCGAACTGGGCCGCAGACGTGAAATGGCAGAAGCACAAAAAGTAACCATCCGAAGTAGTGCTGACATCGCAGGATATTTTCAGGCTTTCCTGAAAGATCGTTATGCTGAGGTCTTTTTGGTGGCCTATCTCAACAGGGCCAACCGATTGATTCGCATGGAAATAATCAGTGAAGGAGGCTTAACGGGAACGGTTGCAGATCCTCGTATCATACTAAAAAAAGCAATTGACCTCAGAGCGGTACACATGGTACTTTGTCATAATCACCCTTCCGGAAATCTGAAGCCAAGTAAAGCCGATGAAGATCTTACCCATAAAATAATGCAAGCTGCCGCTATGATCGATATACAGGTGCTGGATCACATTATTGTAAGTCAGCAGGGATATTTCAGTTTCGCAGATGAAGGATTGATATAAAAAAAGCCCATATTACTATGGGCTACTAAAAATATAATTAGAATTAAAACGGTAAATCATCCGGACCCTCTGCTGAAGGTTGCGCTACCGCACCCGAGCCAACTGAAGAGCCTTCACTACTTCTGGTGCCCAACAATTGAATACTTTGAACA
The DNA here is from genome assembly GCA_046303015.1 of Bacteroidota bacterium. GTDB lineage: Bacteria > Bacteroidota > Bacteroidia > Chitinophagales > Chitinophagaceae > Lacibacter. The sequence goes on from JBKCGY010000094.1 coordinate 2,774, forward strand.
CGCAGAGACATGGAAGCCCCTGATTTTCCATCTTGTGTCGTGTAGGTTCTTACTTCCGGTGTTCCTTCTACATATACCTGTGTCCCCTTTTTTAAATAAGGAGAAATCGCGGTTCTATCATTCCAGTAGGCACAATCCACCCAAATGGTTTTTTCTTTTTGGGCACCGGTACTGTCTTTATATTTTTCAGTGTGGGCTACTGTGAAATTCATCACATTCTTGCCATTCACATTGTTAACAATACAATCTTTCCCGAGGTTTCCGATAACTTGTAATTTGATCATAACTTAAAATTTAGTGTGCTGAATTAAAGGCTAAAGTTAAACGTTTAAACCCTTCTAAAACGATTCTTGTGTATATTTATTTAGGCATACTTTGACAAGATTAGCAGGAGGTTTTTTTTTGGAGGATATTTGGAATATGCCCTACCATCTTCAAAATATTGATTTACTGGAAGAAGGCCCCATTGTAGAAGCGGAAGTGTTTCGTGATGAATCATCTTTTCTAAAGCTTAAAAACTTTGGGACAGCCGAAAAGTTCGCAAAAGTCAGACTGCTTATAGATACAGGGTCTAACATTTCAGGGCTCGACAAATCATATATTAACCAACTCAACCTTTCTCCTTACACAGATGCGGAAGAATGGGTACATAATAACTTAGGCAGCAGCAAAGTAGTCCGCTACGGCTGTGTTTTATATCTGCCCGTTTTCAAGAAAAAAGCCCTCAATATTGATGTACTGGAAGGCAACTATGCAGAATTTCAGATTGACGGGGTTCTTGGTCGGGATATCCTCCGCTATTGCAATTTCAAATACAACGGCATCAGCAATGAATTCCGCCTGGAAGCAAAAGGCTTCTGAAATCAAGCTAGGAATATGGTAATTTTGCAGGAAAGAGAATTATTCTCCTGTTAGAATTATGAGTAAGAAAGGTAAAGTAATGGTAGCCATGAGCGGTGGAATCGACAGTACTGTGGCGGCCCTAATGTTACATCATGAAGGTTATGAAGTCGTGGGCATTACCATGAAAACCTGGGACTATGCCACCAGTGGTTCGGGCACAAAAGGAAAGAAAGAAACAGGCTGCTGTAATCTGGATAGTTTTAACGATGCCAGAGCCGCTGCCGTACAACATGGATTCCCGCACTATATTTTAGATATCAGAGATGAGTTCGGTGATTTCGTGATCAATAACTTTGTGGATGAGTATCTGAGTGGAAGAACCCCAAACCCCTGCGTACTTTGTAATACCCATATCAAATGGCGCGCCTTACTGAAAAGAGCAGATGCTCTGAATTGCGACTTTATTGCTACCGGACATTATGCCAAAGTTCGTCGTCATGAAAACGACAGATATGTCATCAGCAAAGCTATCGACCATACCAAAGATCAGAGTTATGTACTATGGGGGCTTGAGCAGGATCTATTAAGTCGAACCTTGCTTCCTTTAGGTGGTTTTAAAAAAACTGAGATCCGGCAAATGGCCTTCGATATGGGATATCCCGAACTGGCTAAAAAAGCAGAAAGTTATGAAATTTGTTTTGTGCCAGACAACGACTACAGAGGCTTTCTGAAAAGAAAAGTACAGGGCTTGGAGGAAAAACTGGAAGGTGGGCATTTTGTAGATAAAACCGGCAAGATTTTAGGTACACATAAAGGATATCCTTTTTATACAATTGGACAAAGAAAAGGACTGGATATTGCACTGGGGAAACCTGTATTTGTTACCAACATTCTGCCTGAAACCAATACCGTGGTTCTAGGAGAGGAAATGGATCTGCTCAAACAGGAAATGAAAGTCACTAAAATCAACTGGCAGAAATATACAGGACTGCAAGAACCATTAGAAGCTACTACAAAAATTCGATATAAAGATGAAGGAACGCCTTCTGTACTGCAACCTGATGGCGACCATGAAGTTTGGGTGCGTTTTTATACCGAAGCCAAAGGAATTGCGCCGGGCCAAAGTGCTGTTTTCTATGAGGGCGATGATGTAATAGGAGGAGGGATCATCAAAAGAAATTCAATGGCGCATAATGATTGAACGATCCCTTTGTATGATAATTGATAGAAGGTTTGTAATTTTAGGTATGAGTCTATTTATTAAATTCCGCTTGATCTTATTGAGCTGTATCGTAAGCGGCTTATTTCTGACATCATGCCAAAAAACAACGGAAAGTTTTATTGACAATTATCCACCTGATTCTTTCTTCTCCTTAAAGGTTGGCGACTCTGCATTTTATAGAATGGATTCACTGGAATTTACACCGGGCAGACAAGATCCGAATAAAACAAATAGTTATTTAGTCAAAGAAAAAGTGGCCTCTATTGAAAAAGACAATCTCAATCGCCCAATGTGGAAGATCAATAGATCCATTAATAAAGACACTACCGGAAATGGATTATGGAAAAGCAGCGGCTACTACTTCATTCAGATCCTGGATCAACAGGTTGATATAATTGAGAACAACTTAAGATATATCAGGATCAAATCGCCCGTACGAACAAACTTTTTCTGGAAAGGCAATAGTTATCTTCCCACTGAAGCATACCCCGAATACGATTTCAGCATCGACAACAATATGCCCAACTGGAATTATTTGTATAAAAATGTCGGCTCTACAGAGCGAATTGGAAACAACAATAAACCTTTTGATCAAGTAATTACCATTGAACTAATTGACCAGTCTATTAATGTAAGTGACAACAATAATGATATTATTTCTCAAAACAATTTCGCTTCAAGAGAAAAATGGGTGGAGCAATATGCTCAAAATATGGGCTTGATCTACAAAGAACAAATCCTTTGGGAATATCAGCCGGTCAAACAAAAAAAGATAGGGTTTTTATTAAAGATGTGGCGAGTAAACCAATAGTTTTTTATTGCGTTATAATACCATGTTCAGAACGCTACCATTACAACTTACCTTCAATTTCATCCTGTTTGTTCTCTTAACAGGAGGGGCATGCACAAGTCTTCATGCACAAAACAAAAAAGTCATTTTCCTTAAAGACAAAAAGAATTCACCCTACACACTCAATAATCCAGAGGAATTTTTAAGTAAAAGAGCAATTGATAGAAGAAAGAGATTTAATATCCCCATAGACAGTTCTGATCTGCCCGTTAATCCAAGTTATATAAATACAATTGGCGGCTTGGAAAATGTACGCATTCTTGGAAAATCAAAATGGATGAATGCGCTGATCATCGATTGCAACGATCCGATATCCATGAATAAGATCTCAGGTTACCCCTTTGTACGATCTTTTGCAAATATCGCTTTAAGAAAAAGAGATAATAATAAAAACAAACCCCAAATTGAAAATATAATCAACAAAAATATCTTATCGGAAAGACGTTTGAACGATGGAAGTGATCGTTTCGCCTATGGCTCTTCATACGGTCAGATCGCCATACACAATGGGCAGCTCTTACATAATATAGGGGCAGATGGTCAAAACATGATGATCGCTTTTTTTGATTCCGGTTTCAAGGGCTTCAATACGAACCGATTTTTAGATAGCGCTTCCAAAAACAACCAAATAATTGCAACTAAAGACATTGTCAATGATAATACAACGGTAAATGAAGATGATGCGCATGGCTTATATTGCCTTTCTGTAGTGGCCGCTAACCAATCAGGGGAATTGGTTGGGAGTTGCCCAAAAGCACAATATCTGCTTTTGAGAACAGAGGATGTAGAATCTGAGCAACTTATTGAAGAGTATTTTTGGGCAATTGGCGCAGAATATGCCGATAGTTGCGGAGCAGATGTCTTTTCTTCATCTGTTGGTTATACAACATTTGACAACCCCGTTCAAGATCATATTTACTCCGATTTGAATGGAAATACAGCCATTGTAACAAATGCAGCAGACAGGGCAGCTCAAAAGGGAATTTTTGTTATAGTCAGTGCCGGCAATGAAGGAGGATCCATCTGGAAATACATCGGCACCCCCGCTGATGGCGATAGCGTTTATGCTGTAGGGGCTATTGGTCTTCAAAAAAATATAGCCGGCTTTTCATCCTTTGGACCAACCTATGATGGAAGAGTCAAACCAGATGGTCTTTCTGTAGGGCTAGGAACCTACCTTATTAATACCGCAGGATCCATTGTAACTGCAAATGGAACTTCCTTTTCAACACCCAACCTTGCCGGACTTATCACTTGTCTTTGGCAACTATTCCCTGATATCAATAATGCTACTTTAATGCAAGCCGTTAAACAATCTTCAGATCGGTATAATGCACCTTTAACACAATACGGATACGGTATACCCGACATGGCAAAAGCCTTATCTATCCTCTTAAAGAAAAGAACTCAATGCTCCGGTTCAATTACGGATTGCCGAGCAACATTAAACTGGAAAAGTTTTGATAATAAAGGGATGGCATACTTGATCCAAAGAAAATTTACACACGAATCCAATTTCTCTTCAATAGACACCCTGTTTAGCAGTCATTCCTCTTGGGGAGAAAGAGAATATACCTTTACGGACATTGCAGTTAATAAAAATGTGAGTTATAAAATTTTCCAGCTATTAGACACATCCCATACCACGCCCTTCAGTTTTTTATTGGATTCCATCCATTTTTTTCTTCCGGAACCCTGTAAAAGGGACGATATAACACTGTATCCTAATCCGGCAAAAGGGTTCTTCAAAATTGAAGTAGCCTTTGCCCCTGCCATAAAGGATCTTCAACTTGTAATGTATAACGCTATTGGTCAGCAAATAAAAACTATGCATTACATAAAGCCGGAAGGCTATTTTACAACCCCTGAGATATCTACATCAGGTATACCTAAAGGGCTATATGTAATTAAAATCTATGATGATAATCAAGAAGTAAGTTCGCAAAAACTGATCATACAATAATTGCCAAACAAAATTATTTTCACAGTTCTGTGAACAACTTTTTATGCGCATTAAGTTCTGATGTTGCAATTTGAAACCATATTCAAACTGGCCGGATGAACTTAACAAAAGAAATCTCTGCTTTATTGCAATTAATGGAAGATCCTGACGATAATGTATACACTTCCGTGCGCCTTAAACTTTTATCATTAGGTAAAGAAATAATCCCTGAACTTGAACATTTATGGGAAACGACCGACAATTCTTTGATTCAGGAAAGGGCTGAAATGCTGATTCATCAACTGCATGTAACGGAAGTAAAAAAAGAATTGCTGGAATGGTCAGATAACCAATCAGACGACTTAATTGCCGGGCTATGTGTATTCAATAAATATCATTTCCCAGATGCAGACAGTAATATCATTATACAAAAAATTGAAAAACTTAGGAGAAACATATGGCTGGAATTAAATTCCTATCTCACCCCTCTAGAACAAACTAATGTTCTAACCGGATTCCTTTTTCATTTCTGTTCTTTTAAGAAAGAACCTATGGATTACCAAAAACCTGCCGACTTCTTACTATCAAAATTACTGGAAAGCAAAAGCGGGAATCCTTTCATAATGGCTATATTACAACAAGTGCTTGCTACACTGAATGATATACCTCTTCATATCATTCGCATACCCGATCAATATATCTTGGCGTACTGCCCTCAAACTCATCTGAACAATCAGGAAGAGTTAAGCAATAATCCGTCCATATTTGTAGATGGGGGAAGCGGTCAAATCTATTCTTTACAACACATAGAAAACTATTTTAATAAGAATAAGATTGAATTCAAATCAGAATATTTCACGCCTCTTTCCAACCAAGAAATCATCGCATGGCTGATAGAAGAATATGCCAACTGTTTTGCAACAGACCAATACTCTTATAAATATCAAGAACTAATTAGCCTCGCAAAAGAAATAAAAAAGGAACCAGAATAAATAAAATTTATAAACCGCACACAACCAACTACCGCTCCCTTATATTTCTGAGGTTTCTTTTTCTTTTCCAACCCCCATTTTCCCCATACCATTATGTAGCCCTGATTTTACCTTGTTGGCCAGATCAAGACTCTTGTTCTTGATTTGATTTCTCAAATCTTTACCCTTTGTAGGAGCGAGTAAAATTCCGGCAATAACCCCAACAGCAGCGGCAGCCAATAAACCGATTACATAATTTTTTTTCATAAATTTAGTTTGATGAATGAATGATAAGGCAAATTATGGATTACAAATGCACTAATACTATGATCAGTATCATTCAACTCAATAATTGTAATGCAAAATATAATCTCTGGATACTATTGTAAGCGCTCGTATAGTTTTTCCACGAGCCGATAGGTGGCGGGGCAATATTCCACATTCTGTTTATATACATGAACCCATTCCGTGAAATCCTTCTTTGTATGATGGGGAAATCCTGCGCAATCGGCCGGACGCACAGAATAAATACTGCATTTGTTGTCTTTAAGGTTCAAAAACTGACATGGCTGTTTTTTATTCATCCAATCCCCCGTTCCTCTCTCTTTGTATAGCCATTGATCCTTAAACGCATCTTCCGTCATTTTAAGATGAGCTGAAATTCTTTTAATATCTGCCGGAGTGAATGTAGGTGTCATGGTCTTGCAGCAATTAGCACATTTCAAACAATCAGTTTCCTTCCATGCCTGAATGTCTGCTTCTTTTACTATGGCAGAAAGTCCCCTAGGTTTTTTAGTCTCTAAACGAGTAAGAAAATAGCGATACTTTCTGCGGTTTCTTTTCATCATACGCTTGATCGCTGACAGATTGAATGAGCTAGACTTCATGAAAGCATAGTTTAATGAATGCACGAAAATACAGGGTTTCAAAGAGTTTTCAGTAAACTTATTTAGCGACTTACACATAAAGTGTAACTTGCAATAATCCATCAATATGTGGGAGTCATATAAAAAAGGATTTAAAGTATATCTGCAATTAGAGAAGTCGTTAAGCGACCACTCTGTGCAAGCCTATTTACATGACTTGCAACTTCTCTCTCAATATCTGGAAATTCAAAAACTTACAATTGCACCAGATGAGATCACATTGGATCATTTACAGTATTTCTTACAATATTTATCCGAGATCAGCCTGAATGCTTCTTCACAGGCACGAATTCTGTCCGGCCTTCGACAATTTTTCAAGTATTGTATGATTGAGCAAATCATTAAAACAGACCCTTCCGCATTAGTAGATGCTCCTCGGCTCAAAAGAGCCTTACCTGATGTATTAAGTTTCGAAGAAATTGAAAGAATGCTGGCGGCTATTGATCTCAGTAGACCCGAAGGCGGAAGAAATAAAGCAATACTGGAAACGATGTATAGTTGCGGATTAAGAGTAAGCGAAGTCATTCATTTAAAAATCTCTCAACTCTATACCGACTTGGGCTTTATTAGAGTTACCGGGAAAGGAGATAAAGAAAGATTAATCCCTATTGGAGCAAGCGCGATTAAATATATTCTAATATATAAAAACGAGATCAGAGTTCATCATCCCATACAAAAAGGAAAAGAAGATTATCTTTTTCTAAACAGAAGAGGGGCACCCTTAAGTCGAGTAATGGTATTTTTAATTATAAAAGAACTAGCTAAGAGTGCAGGAATTTCAAAAAATGTTTCGCCTCATACCTTCCGTCATTCTTTTGCCACACATCTGGTGGAAGGAGGTGCAGATCTGAGAGCCGTTCAGGAAATGCTGGGACACGAAAGTATTACAACCACTGAGATCTATACCCATTTGGATCGAGAATATCTAAGAAAAACACTCGAAAATTTTCATCCTGGATTTGGGAAATAGTCCTCTAAGAAACAGGAGGATTGGCAAAAGAATTCTTCTCTAAAAAATAACTTACTTTTACGAAGAAGAACAAATGTTCTTCCTGCTTGTTTATATAACTTAATATAATAAAATGAAAAAGATTTTTTTTGCCCTCTCTGCCATATGTATGGCTACCTTCACAAATGCACAATCTCTAAAAGTACCGGCACCATCCCCCAGTCAATATGTAAAACAGGATTTTGGATTAGGGAATATTGAAATTTCGTACAGTCGTCCGGGGAAAAAAGGAAGAACTATTTTTGGAGACCTGGTTCCTTATGGTACACTGTGGCGTACCGGTGCCAATTCAGCTACAACTATATCATTTAGCGAGGAAGTAATCATTGGTGATGTAAAAATACCAGCTGGCAAATATGGTCTTCTCACCATCCCCGATCCCAAAGAATGGACCATCATTATTTCCAAACAAACAGATGTTACTTCTCCTTCTGATTATAACGCGAGTGAAGATATGGTACGGATAAAAGCAATGAGTCAAACGCGATCCGAAATAGTTGAAAACTTAACGATACAGATTGACAATATAGCCAGCACCCAATGCAATGTTCTGCTTTCTTGGGACAATATTCTTGTTTCATTTCCTTTATCAACAGAAATTGACAGCAAAGTCATGAAACAGATCGAGAATACGATCCTTAAAGACAATCGCCCATACTACAGTGCAGCCGCATACTATATTGATAATGGCAAAGATCTGAATCAGGCTATTATTTGGCTGGATAAGTCTATCGAAAATAATCCTCGCGCCTACTGGGTTTACTATAGAAAGGCCATCGCACTACAAAAATTAGGCAAGAAAAAAGAAGCGATGGAAGTCTCACTCCGATCTATGCAAATTGCAAAAGAAGAAAAAGATGACACCTACGTAAGGCATAATCAAAAACTACAGGAATCTTTAAAGTAATCATAGCAATAAAAAAACCGGCTTGCGCCGGTTTTTTTATTTTTTCACTCTTTTAAAAATATACCTTGTAATAAATATCCCTTGCGAATCATCTTTGCCGGCATCACTCTCTACCGCACTAGACACAAAGGCTAAATCCCAGCCTTCCTTTGCCATGGTGTTCAGTTTAGAATTAACAACAGCATCATTGGCTGCAATATTCTGAAATCTTATTCCCCCAAGATTATAAAAGTTCAGCAATTTGGTTTCATCAAAACCTTTTACTCTTATTTCTCCTCTATCAGATTTGTTCCTTTCGTTTTCCTCTTCAGAACGAGTAGTTGTGAATTCTTTATAATCTCTGGTTTCATTTGCAGAAATCATCCTCGATCGACCTAATCCATTCGGTACGATGGACTCTACAGTTGTTATGATCTTAAATTCATAAACCTGCGCGATGGTACTGCTGCTAATTAGCATGAAAAATAATAACACAATAAGGCTTGATTGAAATTTCATAAAGGAAGTTTTTTGTAAAACTATAAAAACTTATGGATCATTTACGAAATAAACTAATCAGACTTGAGAAACTACAGATAAAGTTTCTTTTTAAACACATAAAACACAACATATAAAACAACTACAACAACACGTAGTGTCCATAATGTGATCTCGGGATTGTTTTTGTGGATTTGGATTTTCATTTTTGTAGGGTTTGGATTTAAAAAAAATTTAAAAATAATCAGGACATCGAAGTGATCTTTTATTCTTGAACCAGTCAGCATAGATATCCCCAATCTTCCATGTCAACCTAAACGTACTGGAGAAATAAGCATCATTGAGTTCGGGATTCCCGCGTTTCTTACCTGGTCTGTATGGCGTGTATCCCGGAGCGCCTGGAAAATAAGAGCTAGGATTGGCCATATATTTTGCTATTTCTGCATCTTCAGGGGAAAGATATTTGTCGAACAGAGATGGATCAATAAACTTTCTGCTAACATCATCAATATAATCTGTACCAGTCATACGGTGTACAATCTCAATACCAAAGGTCAAGCGCTCTGTCAGATCATATTTTACACCAATACCTAAAGGAATATTATAAGACCACAGGTCATACTCCGGCACTCCGGTTTCTGACATACCTTGTCCTTCCAGCCGCAATGGTTTTAGATCCACCCACTTTTCTACACCATCTTTCACATAAAGCCCTTGTGGTTTGAAGGCAAAAAGCCCAACGCCCCCCAGTATATAAGGCCGAAAACGTGGCACACCATTCCCGCTTCTTAAACTAAAATAAACCGTAGGGAATAATTCAACCCCAAGATACCCTTCATACAAAGGAGATCTGAAAGTGATATTTCTGTATTTTCTGGCCACTTCTGCATCACCCATATCTCTGATGATTCGGTCATCCCCTTCCATCTCTCCAACATTCAAAGCAAGCCTTACACCCCACCATTCTCTTGGGTAGTAAGCCGCAGATAAGCCACCAATAAAATTGGTCATTGGAATATTATTGTCTTTAAGCCCTATTGTTCCTCTACCCCTATTCCCGCCCAAATCACCTAAAAAGTTCATAGGGCCAATATTCAAGCCCACTTCAAATTTCGCATTTGAGGTAGCAAGACCTACTTGTGCTTGTGAACAAAAAGGAAATACAAAAAGGAATAGAATAATAAAAAAAGGCATAAGACCCTTACAATATATAGATATTTGGCTTCTCAAGTTATAGGATATTATGATGTGAAAATAGTACACAGAATTTATTAATCAAAGAAATTGACGAAAAATTAATAGTCTACCCTTATTGTGACCTAAGCATTTTTTAGAGGGAATATTGAAAAATAAGCGATTTATTGTAGGCCAACTAGCCTCCTCGGGTCATCGCAATATGCTCAATCTCATCCTCAAGATACACATCCCCCAAAGGCTCAAATCCTAAATTCCTATAGAACTCTTTAAGATAAAGCTGACCACTTATTCTTATTTTATGGGTATGGAACAAGCGTTCAATCTGATCGATTGCCAAAGACATCAATTCCTTTCCCAAACCTGTTCCTCTTACTGAAGGGTGCGTTACTACCCGCCCTATTGAGGCTTCTTCATAAATGAATCCAGGGGCAAATAATCTGCAATAAGCAACCAGCATATCGTTCTGATCAAAGCCCATAACATGATAGGCCATTCTATCTCTACCATCTGCATCCAGGTAAATACATTTTTGTTCTACTACAAAAACCAGATCTCTTAACGCGAGTATATCATAGATTTCTGAAGTGGTTAATGCTTCAAAACTTTTAATTACCCAATATGTCACTTTTTTATCCATATTTAGTACTGGAAATTTAAAGAAGAGAAAAGAATTATAAAATGCATTTTAGGGCTTATGTTCAGTATGAATATCTGAAAAAAGACCGGAATATTTTTTTAATAGCTGAAAAGAAATAAAAATATGTGTACCCAAAGCAACTGCATAGAATAAAAATACCCACAATACAATTTTTATAATAGATGCCAAATGAGCAGCAGAAGTACTGCCCGCTGATTGCTGAATCTGATCAATCTGCTTCAACATGTCATTTAAAAACTTTGGATCAAGCATTACTGTCAAAGACTGCACAAAATTCATTACCGCAAAAATCATAGCTACATATGCATTCACTTTAATAAAATCTCTCTTGCTTTTCTTAAGAATTTGCCCCTTATCGATACCTATCCTTAAAAACCGATAACTACTGAAAGTATATAGTACAACTGCTGCTAAAATAAAGAGCGTTAATAATATAGCCGGGTTGGAAAATGCAAGCCCGAGCAACATCATCACTCCCATAGATAAAAAGAATCCAAAAAACAGTAAAACATACGATAGTATACGATATGCCTTGATCATTTACAATTACTTTACATTAAGTTTAATCTGCAACTCGTCCATTTGTTTTGGATCAATGGAGGAAGGGGCATCCAACATCACATCTCTGCCTGAATTGTTTTTAGGGAATGCAATAAAGTCCCTGATACTTTCACTGCCTCCAAGGATCGCACACAAACGGTCAAATCCAAATGCAATCCCCCCATGAGGCGGAGCCCCATATTCAAAGGCCCCCAATAAAAATCCGAATTTATGCTGTTGCTCCTGATCATCCATACCTAAAGCTTCAAACATTTTCTGCTGCAACTCTCTTTGATATATCCTAATGGATCCACCTCCAATCTCATTGCCGTTCAGCACCATATCATAAGCATTCGCCTTGATGGAGGCATAAGGATGTTTAAGATACTGAGCAGGGTCATTGATCACAGGACTATTATTAATCATCTCACTGATCTGCGATGGTTTCGGACTGGTAAACGGATGATGTCGTGCTACCCAACGGTTCTCTTCTTCTGCATATTCAAATAATGGAAAATCCAGTACCCATAATAATTTCAATTCATCTTTCTTCCTTAAACCTAAACGCTCTCCCATTTCCAGACGCAATTCACTTATGGCCTTACGTGTGCGCTCCTCTGCACCGGCAAGAATCAGTACCAGATCTCCTGATTGAGCACCAGTCACCTCCGCAATGGCTCTGAGTTTATCTTCACTGTAAAACTTATCCACGCTGCTTTTATAAGTGCCGTCTGTGTTGCACTTAATAAACACCAAACCCTTCATGCCGATCTGTGGACGTTTAACCCACTCCGTTAGTTCATCGGTTTGTTTTCTTGTATATTCCGAACATCCGGGAATAGCAATGGCAATGACGGTCTCTGCCTCATCAAACACTTTAAAATCTGCACCCCCAATCAATGCATCTAAAGAAGCTCTTCCTGGGAAACTGTGAGACGGATATTTGAGATTGCACAATTTCATTCCAAAACGGATATCAGGCTTGTCATTGCCGTACTGCCACATGGCTTCTTCCCAGGTCATTCTTTGCACCGACTCGTGATAATCATACCCCTTTACATCTTTAATGATGTGCTTGATCATGTCTTCAAACATGGCAAGGATATCCTCCTGTTCTACAAATGCCATTTCACAATCGATCTGCGTAAACTCAGGCTGGCGATCTGCCCTCAGATCTTCATCCCGAAAACATTTCACAACCTGATAATACCGGTCGTATCCACTCACCATCAATAATTGCTTGAAAGTTTGCGGAGATTGGGGTAGGGCATAAAATTGACCCGGATTCATTCGGGATGGTACCACAAAATCTCTGGCTCCCTCAGGGGTTGATTTGATCAGAAAAGGAGTTTCGATATCCATAAAGCCTTGCTGATGCAAATAATTTCTGGCAGAGCGGTTTACGGCATAACGTAATTCCAGATTTTTTTTAACGGCATTCCTTCTCAGATCAAGATAACGAAATTTCATGCGCAGATCATCTCCGCCATCGGTATCATCCTGAATGGTAAATGGCGGCACAGCAGATTTATTGAGAACCGAAAATGATTGCACTTCCAGTTCAATGTCACCGGTCGGAATATTCGGATTTTTATTGGAACGCTCACGCACGAGGCCGATCACCTGTATTACATATTCTCTTCCGAGCGGATTTTGATCCAGCAAAGGATTCAGTTCTTCGCCGAAAAACAGTTGTGTAATCCCATATCTGTCGCGCAGATCCACGAAGGTGATGCTTCCGAATTTTCTGACAGTCTGCACCCAACCGGAAAGCGTCGCCTTAGAACCTTTATGGTCTATTCTTAATTCTCCGCATGTATTCGTTCTGAACATATTAAATATAAATTTCGGGGAAGCAAAGATAACGGAGAAAAAGAGTTGTAGGCTTCGTTTATCGTCTCTTGTTTCCCGTTTCTCGAAAAACGACCAACGAAAAACCAACAACGATTTTTGGTTTTGACTCATTGCTGTCCAGTTAAAGTTAAAAAATGTTAGATAATTAATAGTGTTCCGACCACAAGATTGTGTTCATCATCTATAAAGTTTTATTGTTACTTTCTTTGTCATCGCTACAAAGAAAGTAACCAAAGAAAAATCTAGGCAAACCCGATCGCTCCGCGCGTTCTGCCTTGCCAGCGCCACACATCTCTTTCTTAAATTGAATCCTTTGCGTTCTTTGCCTCTTTGCGACTTTGCGTGAAATTTCAGTCATCAATATGTGCTGATTTTTCATTTTATTCCCATTATAACGTGATTTTTAACCGGACAGCTGATTTTTATTTTTGGAAAAAATAAGGAATTAAGTATATGCAATCCCCATAACGAAAATTAGATACCCACTGGGATGAATATTTTAAGGGCATAACATATGGCAATTAAAAACAATAAATAATACTCATAAGAATTTTTCTTTCAGATTTAAATAGGGGGCTTATAGAAATGAAAATCGCTAAAATTGATGATCATAATTAGGGAAGATCATATTAAAAACAGAAAAATAAAAT
>JBKCGY010000095.1:0-3714 GCA_046303015.1 Bacteroidota bacterium
GCAAGGATTATTGTTTTGAGATATGGCTTCAAATGAAAGTGAGCACCAAAGTAACAATGCTAATACAATTCTCTCCATTTTTATGGGGTCTTATTGTAACATAAATTTAAATTATAATTACTATTTTGAAAAAAATTACAACCAGTTTGCTCTTTTATTTTATGTCCGTTCAACTATAAATAGGAAGGGTGAGGTAACACCCTACTAGTTATTAAAAGGGGACATTAGCATTAAGAGGTATTTTATTACAGGGGAGTTGAAAAGTATAAATTAATTAAATCTGAATTATCCTTGCAATTCATCAGCAATAAAACAAACTCAAAAGTAAAAGCTGTTCCAAGAATGTAACGGGGTTATGGTTTTTGTAAGATTAGTTGAATGCAAAAAACTTACAAGACGCTAAAATACACTTATCAATATGAAATGCCCACAACGAAAATTCGACACCAACAGGAATGAATATTTTAAGGGCATAACATATGGCAATTAAAACCATCAAAAATATACATATGAAAGTAATTCTCAGCAGAAAAGGATTTGATTCAGAATATGGAGGCATACCGAGTCCGATAATGCCGGATGGCACATTGCTTTCTTTACCAATACCCTATGAACAGGATCTTATTAAATACACTGACCTGTCTTTTCAAGGAAAATCTTATTTTGAAATTATCAATGAACTAAGTCCGCCAAATAAGAAAATAAGTAAAAATCACACTGCTCATCTTGATCCGGATATTCGGATGGAATGTTTGTCCAATCGTACAAAAAGATGGCGTCCTGTGTTCGGACAATCAGATGCAGCGTTGGGGCATTTGCATAAACAGGGAGTAAGTGCAGGCGATCTCTTTCTTTTTTTTGGATGGTTTCGGCAAGCGGAAAAAGTGAACGGAAAATTAAGGTATGTGAAAGAAAGTCCCGATCAGCACATCATTTATGGTTATCTGCAAATCGAAAAAATCATCACTAATGTAGAGCCGGTCCCCGAATATGCACTCAACCATCCCCACGCAAATACATTTCACCGAAGCAAGTCACTCAACGCGATATTTCTCGGCACAGAAAACCTAACGTTTTTGCCATCTTCACCAGGAGCCTGTGCATTGCAATTTTCAGAAAAGAGAGTATTGACCCAAGCTGGTCAATCGAGAAGTAGATGGAACTTGCCGGAATTTTTCAGAGAACTAAATATTTCTTACCACACTCCCAATTCCTTCAAGTCAGATTTTTTTCAGTCTGCAGCCAAAGGCCAGGAGTTTGTTATACAGCCTGATACTCGCTTAACGGAGTGGGTGAGGCAAGTGTTAAAATGAAAAAAATATTTCAGACCTCACATGAAAAAAATTATTTTCTTACTTACTTTTTTTCTTTTCTACTCATGTAGAGACAATGAAGATATTGGTAGCACCTACGTAAAACCATCCGTAGATTATAGAGGAAGAGTTAGAAAAAGCCATGTTCGAAAATCAGTCTCTACCTCACCCAATGCCATCAAAAACAGAAACCGCTCTAAATATTACTACAAAACCAGGGGCAAGTACAGAAAGCGGAAGAGAAAGAATGATTGATTTTTTGTTTTCAACAATAAATCATTTTTATCTCCTCATATCCTTCACAACGAACTCCCGGAAATTTTCTTTATCAATCGTTATCCCAGTTGCATGGTAGTTTTCAATAAATGATTTGGGTGCCGCCATTGCTCAAAAAAAGGAATCATTCAGATAACCAAATTCTCAAACAAATTTCTATCCAGCTTTATTAATTTCCGCTCCGCATTTTCACCTTGTATGATATAATGCTCTGCCAGGGAATTGCCCAAGGCATCCGTAAATGCTTTTTTGATTCTGCTGATTTTTACGCTGGTCTGGTCGCGAAGTATATTCGTCATTTCATCAATTCTTCTGCGCATGTCTTCCATTAAACCTCTGCTTGAAATGCGGGAATAAATATCACTCAACTCTTGCCGGTATTCATTCAGTGTACTCAGATAAATGCCTTCAGGATGACGCAGGAATAAAATATATAAAGCCTTTTCCAACGTGGGCATTTTGATTTCAATGTTTCCATAATCCGGAAGATAAATGCGGCCATTGCGGCGAATGACCATTTTACTTGGGGGACAGTTCTGCCGGAAATTCTGTGCAAACAACATCTTCATGCGCAGCGATTCCATAACCGCAAGGGCATGATGAATTTCGGGAAGTGAGAGTGATTGTTCTAGCCGTTGCATACAACTAGCACATACATCAGCTGTACGCATTTTTAAGATGATATCACTTTTTTTCATGCACAGGTCACTCACACAACCAATAGCCAACTCGTGAGTGCGCTCCCGAATTTCGCTGTAGCTTTCAAAAATATATCTCTGCAAAGCAAGTGCTACTACTTCAAAAGCAATGGGAAAGGATGGGTCGCATTGAATAAAATGCTCCCATTCGTCTGTATGTATAAAGCCATTGTACGGCTCATTCTCATCCAGTAAAGCAAACCAATTTTTTATATTCGCCGTAGGAGTTAATAAGAGAGCAAACTGTTGTTCAGGAATCGCATAACGTTCCCGATATTCCTGAACGCTGCTGAACAGATCACGCCAGCGCATTGCTTTTCTCGTATGCGGAAAAGACCATGTTCGTCTTTCAGCCGGATGACTTTTCATTTCATAACTGGCCATCGGATATTCAAAACGCTTCTTTTCAAAAGATTTCTTATCTGGTATCTCTTGCTCTTCCTGCATATCTACCGGAAGCATAAGCCGGCCATTTTCGGTTGCATAAAATTTATTTACACCGGGTACCGCCTGTAAAAGGCTGAGTACCCGTGTGTATAATGCTTCATCCAATGATTCGTCTGGTATCAGATGTATCTTCATATCTTATTGTCAAATAAATCGGAAAGGTCTTCTCCCTTTCTTTTTTTATCAAAATAGCTATGCATCGATCCCGATAATTTATCCCAGACTGCACTTTTCATGGATCTTTTATCAAAGCTGTAGCTGTTAGCAGCTTTAATCGCCATTTCCTGCGCAACCTCAACCGCATCGAGTGTAGCACCAATGAAGCTGAACGTCCATTTTTCTGTTCCCTCTAGTCTTTGAATCAATGATCGGATCTGTTGTAAGTTAAACATTCTTGAACTATTCTCATAGCCATCGGTTAATACCACTACAACAAATGTCGTGGGCAAATCCGATTGCCTTGCATAAGCTTCTTCCAGATGCAAGGTAGTTTGTCCGATGGCATCATAAAGCGCAGTACTTCCATTCGGGATGTAATTTTGTCTGGAGAGTCGGGTGGCATTCAATAAGTCTTGAGCAACGGCCTGCATTTGTACGGTGGTATCAAACATTGTCAACCCCACCCGAATATCCTGTTCCGGAAATTCGTTTTGCATACTTTGGATGCGGTTAAGCTGTTCGTTGTACCCATTGATGGTTGCGTCGATACAATCGCCCATTGATCCGCTGCGGTCAACGATGAGGTGGTAGATGGTTCTTTGCGTTTTCATTGTTTTATGGTTTTATGGTTTGAAAAAAAATTTGATCTGGATATTCGCCGAACACATATTCGGTAACGGGGCATAGCCATAGCTGATGTTGATAGGGCTTTCGATTATGTTGTATGACATCATAATAGGCTCCGTATTCAACCGGAGCATGACCGATTTCTTCAAGTAGGTTGATGTTTAGACCACTTCTGATTTTTTTTAATTGTCCGG
>JBKCGY010000096.1:0-6533 GCA_046303015.1 Bacteroidota bacterium
TATTTAAAGAGACCTTCTTTAAAGAAAAATATATTCTTTTGGTTAAGAGATAACCCGACAACAATGACAACCCCAACAACCTGACCACTTCTTCCATCACCACTTTATTTCCAACTTATTATTTTTTCTGTCAACATCCGCCATGCGCTGTGACGGATCGATCTCAATTGAAATAATATCAGTCAACTTTCTATTGCATTTAAATACAAATAAAGGATCCGTCCATTTCCATGGTGCGTGAACGGATCGGGGAATTGTATCTTCTGTGGGTTTTTCTCCAAACATTAAATACATGGGTATATAGTGATTTTCTTTTTTATTATCCTTGAATGTGAGTTGCACATCGATGGGCATGGGCATTTCATTCTTTCTTTTAATGCGGATGAAGGTTTCTCCGCTTTCTTCCCACAAACTATCTATTGCATAATCAATAGTTTTAGTACTGTTTACCCAATACTCATTATACCAATCAAGTTGCATACCGCTCACTTGTTCTGCCAAACGAATAAAATCAGAAGGACGGGGATGGCGAAAACGCCATTTTTTATAGTACTCCAGCAACAACTCGTCTCTTTTCTTTTCACCCATGATATAACCTAACTGAGCAAGATAAACACAACCTTTAGAATAAGAAGCAATGGAATAAGCCGCATTAGTATTATAATGATCCGCATGCGGAGTTAAAGGTTCCTCGGTTCCTGATTTTACAAGATAGAAATAACTATCATAGTTACCACTATGATATAAAGGAAGTTTATCATCCGTATTTATAATTCCTTTTTCTTTAGATATTTGAGATTGATAAAAGTGTTCAACCAAATCCGTTGCAAACTCTGTAAAACCTTCATCCATCCAGGCATGCAAACTTTCATTCGTAGCCATCATCATTTGATACCAGCTATGCAACCATTCATGAAAAACCGTACCTAAGGAAGGTCCGTTAATGAGGGTAGTCATTGGATACTCCATACCTCCGTCTCCCCCCTGAATAAAAGTATATTGCTTGTAAGGATACGCACCAAAATTATTGCGAATAAAAGGATATACCAGATTCGCAGCATTGATGACATTCTTCCAAGCCGAATCATTTTTTGTATCACCGGGTTTATGCTTATATAATACATGGATTTCCGGGCCATTTTGAATCGTCTTTGTAAGATGCACAAAATCTGGATCTGCCGCCCAGGCAAAATCGTGTACGTTAGGGGCATAAAATTTCCATGTCAAATTTTTACCCGCAGATCGCACCACTTTGATACCGGTTTTCTCATAACCATAGCCAATTTGTTGCGCATTTTGTAAATAACCGGTACCCCCGATAATATAGGAGCTGTCTATTGTAATATTTACCTGAAAATCGCCCCACACCCCGTAAAATTCTCTGGCGATATAGGGATTCGGATGCCAGCCATCTATATCATATTCACAGATTTTCGGATACCATTGTGTCATCGAGTATCGTACACCGTTAGCGGCATCTCTTCCGCTTCTTCTGATCTGCATAGGCACCTGTGCTTCAAATTCAAGATCAATGATCACAGTTTGAGAAGGTAAGATGGGCTTTTTGAGTTTCACCTGCAAAATAGTTTCCTGCTCTTTCCATTCTTGTGCAACGCCATTGATACTTAGCTTCATTACTTTTTGATACCCGATCTCATCATTTTTCAAATTTAATATTCTGTCTTTTACTCTCGGATCCCAATCTCTTCTGTTCCCTCTGGTAATCTTGCCTAATTCCCTGCTTCTTACATCCATCATACTGCCGGGCTGAAACGCATTCCAATATAAATGATAAAACAATTGATCTAACGTGTCGGGAGAATGGTTGGTATAGTGCAATTGCTGTTTACCTGTCAGTTTATTTGTTTTTACATCCAACCGCACATCCATCACATATTTTACTTTCTGCTGCCAGCGGGACTGGGCATAACTTACCACAAAGCACAACAAAAACAAATGATAAATCAATAGCTTTTTTAACATACTCAAATATTTTTTCATTCACCACGGGCTAAAGCACGTAGCAATTATTAATTACTAAACCCCTCCACCACGATCACGAGCTCACCCTTCACACCCTTCTCATTAAAATAGTCATGCACCTCCTGAAGGGTTCCTCTTTTATTTTCTTCAAATTTTTTTGTCAGCTCTCTGCTTACACAGCATTTTCTTTCTGCCCCGAAATACAAAATAAAATCAGCCAGCGTTTTCACTAAGCGATACGGAGATTCATAAAAGATTAGGGTTCGCTCCTCTTGGGCTAAAGCCTTTAATAAAGTTTGCCTGCCTTTTTTCTGAGGGATAAATCCCTCAAATATAAATCGGTCTGAAGGGAGTCCGCTATTAATCAGGGCCGGAACGAAAGCAGTTGCGCCTGGTAGGGTTTCAACAACAATATGGTCTTGAATACAAGCCCTAATCAGTAAAAAAGCCGGATCGCTGATACCCGGTGTACCCGCATCCGTTAGTAATGCCATTTTCTTACCGGCTTTCAACTGATCCACTAAATGCTGCAGCACTTTATGTTCGTTGTGTTGATGGTAAGGACTGAGTGGTTTCTGAATGGAATAATGATTAAGCAATACAGAAGAAGTGCGGGTATCTTCTGCTAAAATAAGATCTACCTGCTGCAAAATATCTAAAGCCCTCAACGTAATGTCTTTCAAATTACCGATGGGCGTTGGAATGATATAGAGCATGCAATGATTTCTAAATTTGATAAGAAAGAAAGCCGTCTTACAAAACGCGCACTTCAAACTGCTCCATCACCTGATTGGCAAGTAATTTTTTGGCAGCGGTTTCTGCAGAAGCTATAGCATTTTCAGAAGAATCAGACTCGATCTGTAGCGTGATACATTTACCCACACGAACATCTTTAATATCCTGAAGACCCAGATTACCTAAGCCGCCCATTACGGCTTTACCCTGCGGATCCAGTAATTCTTTTAAAGGCATTATTTTTACTTCAACTGAATATAACATAGATAAAAATTTAAGAAATCATCTTTTTTCTGAATAACAAAGATAACAGAACATATAAGATATAGATCATCAATATAGAGGCCCATTGGAAAAGAATAATCAGCAATAGAGAGGCGCCGGCCAGTATCAATTGAGGTACATAATGCTTCAAGTCATTTTTCCCAATTTTCAAACTTAAAATTGGGATATCACTGATCATCAGATAGGCCGTTACCAATATAAGCCCATAAACCACCCATGGATTGGTTAGTAGTTCATTGGCAACAGGAGTATTATACCATAACATCAAAGGTAAAGAGGCAAAAACCATCGCAGTGATGGGAGTAGGCACTCCTCTGAAATGTATGGTTTGTCTTTGATCTATATTGAACTTAGCCAATCTCCAAACCGCTGCACAAGCCACGAGTAATGACGGCAATAAAACCCATACTGAAATATCTGTTGCGCCAGATTGACGCATATACCCCAGCTTTAATATCTGATAGACAATAAGAGAAGGTGCTACCCCAAAACTCACGGCATCACATAAAGAATCCAATTGCTTACCCATATCAGAAGCGGCCTTTAACCATCTCGCAAGAAATCCATCCAGGAAATCAACCAACCCAGCAGCGAAAATGAACAAGGATCCCAGCATCATATTCTCAGGCAATTGCAAAAGCAACTGACCTTCTTCCAGGTATGCCATGGAATCGTTAACCTGCAAAATCAGAATGATGGCAATACATCCAAATACCAGATTAAGTAGCGTGAATATGTTAGGAATCTGACGAATCATAGAAAATAAATATTGAATTATTGATTTGCCAGGATTTCCTGAAGTCTGTTTTGCAGCTCCTCTCCCCTCAGATTTTTTGCGATAATCTTACCGGTAGGATCCAGTAAAAGATTTTGCGGGATGGAACTGATCTTATACAATCTTGCCACATCATTACTCCAAAATTTCAAATCACTCAAATGCGTCCAGCTTAATCCATCCTGATAAATCGCCTGCATCCAGGCTTCTTTTGAACGGTCTAACGAAACACCCAGCACCGTAAAATTTTTATATTTAAATTTATTATAAGCATTGACCACATTTGGATTTTCCATTCTGCAAGGCCCACACCAACTAGCCCAGAAATCGACTAATACATATTTACCACGAAACGACTGTAGTGTAATCATATTCCCTGAGGTATCTGCCTGAGAAAAATCCGGCGCAATTGTCCCCACACTTCCCACCTTATTTTCCATCACAATTTTCTCAACCATTTTACCATAGTAACTTTTTCTTGAAGTCTCACCCAATAAATTAAATCTGCTTTCCAGGGAATCCGGTTGTTGGAAAAAACTATACATAAAATACAGCAACAAAGGCGTAACAGAAGATTGATTATTGGCTACAATATATTGATGCGCATTATTATCCAATTCGCTGACAAGTGGACGAACCACATTCATTAATGAATCGCGTTTATTCGCATACTGGGGGGCGTTGATTTGTTTACTCAATTGATCAATTCTGAAAAAATAGGGATCAAACTGATTTCTAAAATCCTGAAATGAATACTGAAGTGCAGACCCACTAACTTTAGCGCTTGATAAAGAATCAATATGTCCCCTTACCTGAATTTTACTGCCATCTAAAAAAATACCCAGATTCTGTTTGCCTCCTGCAACCACCAATACATACATAGCAGGCTCCTCCAGGGCTCCTTTTAATTCAAATTTACCTTTACTGATAACAGATTTGGCAATTGCTTCAGAAGCCGGATTATCAAAATGCAAACTCACCTCCGTTTGATCTTTTACCCCTTTAATCTCTCCTTTAATAGAGAATTTTTGCTGAGCAAATAAAACATTCGCATAAAGAGAAATAAGAACGAAAACAAATTGGCGCATTCAAGTAAAATTTTATATAATTATTTTTGATGTCTTTCCTGTAGAATATTCATCACATCCTGCAATTTAAACCCTTTCGCTCTTAACAAAACGATAAAGTGGAATAAGAGATCTGCTGCCTCATTCAAAAAAAAATCAGCATTATCGTCTTTGGATTCGATGACCAGCTCAACGGCTTCCTCTCCTACTTTCTGTGCGATTTTATTAATCCCCTTTGCAAATAAACTATGTACATAACTTCCTGCATCACTGCTATTTCTTCTCAGATCAATAATATCCTGCAAGTACAATAAAAAATTATCGCTGTGATTTTTCTCACTCCAGCAGGTATCGGCACCGGTATGGCAGATTGGACCTAAAGGCTCTGCTTTGATAAGCAAAGTATCCAGATCACAATCCAGCAGCATTTGTTTTAATTTCAGAAAATTTCCGCTTTCCTCTCCTTTAGTCCAGAGGCGCTGCTTAGATCTACTGAAAAAAGTAACATTACCTGATGACTTAGTCAAGGCTAACGCCGCTTCATTCATGAATCCAAGCATCAGAACTTTGGACGTATGAATATCTTGTACGACAGCAGGCACCAGGCCATCAGCATATTTTGAAAAATCGGGTTGGGGTAAATTCATCATTATTAGTATACTCAAAGATGCAACAAAACTACAATCTCACGCTTATATTTTCAGTTTTAAGGAACATCTTTAAATCTTTAATCATCATTTCTTTAAAATGGAAAATACCGGCAGCTAAAGCCGCATCAGCGTGGGCAATCTGAAAAACATCGGCAAAATGCTGCATTGTTCCGGCTCCCCCACTTGCGATAACCGGTACGGGCAAACGCTCAGAAAGGTCTTTGGTAATATCTAAGGCAAAACCCTGACGGGAACCATCATTATTCATGGATGTCAGCAAGATCTCCCCTGCCCCTCTTTCTACCGCCTCTCTGGCCCAATCGCGACATTTCATATCCGTTTTGACTCGACCTCCATTCAGATATACCCACCAATCTCCATCTTCTTCCATTTTGGTGTCGATAGCCACCACGCAACACTGACTGCCGGCTGCACGGGCAATATCTTCGATCAGCGAAGGATTTCTGACGGCAGCTGAATTCACAGAAACCTTATCGGCTCCAGATTGAAGTAAGAGGTGCATATCTTCTACGGTTGATACCCCCCCGCCTACCGTAAAAGGAATATTTACCTTTCTGGCAATTCTTTTAACCAGCTCCGCCAGTGTTTTTCTTTTTTCTACAGTGGCTGTGATATCTAAGAAAACAAGCTCATCTGCACCTTCTCTGGCATATAAAGCCCCTAGTTCAACCGGATCGCCCGCATCCCTCAAATCCACAAACTGCGTTCCCTTAACGGTTCGGCCGTCTTTAATATCCAAACAAGGGATGATTCTTTTTGTGAGCATTAATAAATGTTAGATTAAGATTGGCGCAAAGGTAATATAATACAGGTTGTCGATCCGCCCGTTGTTACTAATATAACCGGGCGGATGTTGTCGGGTTGTCGGCCCTGAGACGTTGTCAGCTCGGTGGCTGAGATACTTGAAGACCGGTGGCTGAGCCTGTCGAAGACCGGTGGCTGAGGTACTCGAAGCCAACGTATATGGCGGGGTTCGAGAGCCTCACCCCGCATAGTGTGACTGACATTCCGCCTAAA
>JBKCGY010000097.1:0-2411 GCA_046303015.1 Bacteroidota bacterium
CTATATATGGATCAAGAGCATCTAATGGTGTATTATTGATTACTACAAAATCGGGTAAAAAGGGTCGTACAAAATTAAATATGGGTTACTTTGCCGGGGTTAGTAGTCCTACCCGTAAAGCTGAATTCTTGAATGCCTCACAATACAGAGAGTTATTTACTGCCGCAGCTGAAAATATGGGGTATGATGTGGTTGAAGAATTTGAAGGCAATACAGGAACAACGGACTGGGATAAAAATTTTGACCAGAATTGGGCTGATGAGGCTTTTCAAACAGGATATATTCGTCAGTACAATTTATCGCTTACCGGAGGTGATGATCGCACTAAATTTCTCATGAGCGGAAGCTTTAACGATCAAAAGGGTATCATCGTCGGCAATAGATTGACCAGAGGAACCGGAAGACTGAATGTAGATCATACTATCAACAATATCTTTAAGGTGGGGGCTAATCTCTCGCTCAACCAAACTGTAAATTATAGAGTGGCTAGTGATAACGCCTTCAGCAATCCTTTACAGTTGAATGCCTTACCTCCTTTACAGCCTAAAAGAAATCCTGATGGAAGTTTGAATAGTGCAACTTTATATTATAATAACCTTTTAGAATTAGAAGGTAATAATAGAAACACAAACAAAACGTATCGTACAATCAGCAGTTTTTTTGCAGAAGCGCAAATACTTCCAAATTTAACTTTCAGAACACAAAATGGTATAGATTTCAACTATTTGACAGAGAGTCAATTCTTGGGAAGAAATACCTTAGATGGTGCTCCTGAAGGATACAGTTATGAAAACCAGGTGACCAGTACTGTTTTTACAACTACCAACACCTTAAACTGGAATAACACGTATGGTGTTCATCAAATTGATGCCTTGGGTGGGATTGACTATCAAAGAGGTTCCACGGCCGGAGCAAGTGTTGAAGGTAGAGCTTTCCCAAGTGATAAATTCACAAAAATTGCTAATGCGGCTATTATTTCAGGAGGTTCTTCTTCAGAAACACAATATCGTTTTATCTCTTATTTCTCGAGAGCGAATTACAAGTTGATGGATAAATACCTCTTTACTGCCAGTTTGCGTATGGATGGATCTTCTAGATTTGGTAAGGATAACAAGTATGGTATTTTCCCTTCCGCATCAGTAGGTTGGGTTGTATCTGAGGAGAATTTCTTGAAAAACAATAAGGTGGTTAATTTCTTAAAACTCAGATCCAGTTATGGTAAGACCGGGAATGCTGAAATTGGGAACTTTAGTTCTTTAAGTCTGTATTCAAGTGGTCCTTATGCGAATATTGCAGGTATCTTGGCCTCACAGATCGGTGTTACTGATCTGACATGGGAAAATACATATCAGTTTGATGTGGGTTTAGACTTTGCTATTTTGGATAATAGAATTACCGGGGAGTTGGATTACTTTAGCAAAAACACAAAAGATCTCTTATTGAATGTTCCTCTTCCTGCTATTAATGGTTTTACTTCTGTTACTAAGAATATTGGTGATATGACCAATAAGGGCTGGGAATTGGTATTAAACTTTAATATCATTCGTAAGCCATTTAACTGGACTTCTTCATTTAATATTTCAACCTATAAAAATGAAGTTACTCGTCTGGTTTCCCCAGTTCCTCCTGGACAAAGAACTTTGGGAAGACTGGCAGAAGGTGCACCTTTCGGTCAATTTTTTGGTCCTAAATATTTGGGTGTTGATCCGGATAACGGAGATGCATTATATCTGGGTGCAGATGGCAAGCCAACTAACGATTACGGGGCTGCATTACAAACTGTGGTTGGAGATCCTAACCCTGATTTTTATGGTGGTTGGAATAACAGATTCAGTTATAAAGGATTTGACTTGGATATTCAGTGTCAGTTTGTAAAAGGTGGTGATATTTACAATATTGCCGGTTTCTTCCAAAGTGTTAATGGCGACTACTTTGATAACCAAACGGTAGATCAAATGAACTACTGGAGAAATCCGGGTGATGTAACAGATATCCCTCAACCTAGACTTTATGAAGGTAATGGAGCCGGAAAGAGCAGTCGTTGGGTGCAGGATGGATCCTATTTTAGGATTAAAAGTGTGAATCTTGGTTATAATATACCTAGAAAATATCTCCAAAAGTTCAAAATTGATAATGCACGTATTTATGTGGCCGGACAAAATCTTCTCACTATCACAAAATACAAAGGATATGATCCGGAGGTGAATACAACTTATGTGGGTAATATCAACTTAGGCCATGATTTTTACACGCCACCTCAGGCACGTACGATCACATTTGGTATTAATCTGGGACTATAACTTATAATCATAACTTTTAATGATCAATTTTAAAATAAGAAATATGAAATACATAATAAAAATATTCATCTTCCTTAATGTACTTACGATCGTCTCCTGTACAAAAACGCT
>JBKCGY010000098.1:0-5366 GCA_046303015.1 Bacteroidota bacterium
AATACCTTTTTCTGGTTTTATTATTTCTTTATTGGTTTTCTCTTTTTCCCTGACCGGCTCCGTCACTTTATTTTTTGCAATGCTTTCTTTATTGGTTTTTTCAATGATGCCGGCTGTTGTTTCATCATCAAAACTCATCTCATCAGAAAGATTAAGATCTTTCAAGCGTCCATACAACTGTGTTTCCTTGTACTTTTTTTCTCTGATGACGGTAATGGTACCTTTAAGAGGCATATAGTTTTTCCAAAATGTGGTTTCCCAAGTGCCTGGCAGCACATCTGCTGTATCTGTAATATCATCAAGTTTAAAAAAGAATCGTGTTTTGATACCCCGCGTAGAGACTTCAAAATTATTTGATACGGAGCGTTCGTCTTCCACGATCAATATGTTGTCGGACTTCCTACCAGAAACTTTCAAAAGGTTATAATATACCGTATCTCTCATGATGAAGAGCCGATAACAATAGCCGCTTATCTTCCCTTTTTTTTCTTTTAAGACAAGTTCGAAGCTGATCGTATTTTTCGGACTGTCAACTTCCATATTTCCCCGGTACACACCGGTTATGATCTGCGCATCTATTTCCTTTGTCGTTAAAATGAGCAGCAGTATGAAAATGAATTTCCGTGTCATATCGTTCAGCATATTATAATGTAGTATGGGAAGATTGATTGTTTGGCATTGTAATACCCGCCTCTTTCATAACTAGTGTAATATTATTTACATCTAATGATTCACAAATGATCCTAATCTGATTTTCACTCAGGTTTTCTCTGGTTTCCATTCCTTTCTGATAATGCTTATCATAGTACTTCAACAATATACGAAAACAGTCTTCTAATCTGTCTTCCATGAAAGCGCTTACCGCTTCTTTGGCTTCAAGCCCTCCCAGTCTTTTCTTTATTCTTATGATGGCTCCAATCATTTTCATCTTATCCAGCTTGCCATACAATTTTATCGTATGAATCAATCTTTCTTCAAAAGGAAGATCGAGGAAATAGAGTTTTGTAGAACGCATCTGATCCCAAAACACTTTGGGGATATTGACATCTCCGAGTCGTTGGCTTTCATCTTCCAGCCAGATACTTTCCGATTTATTGATGGCATGCTCATTTGCCTGATAGAGGGATAGGGCAAGCTGATTTTCGAAATACTCCTGCGAAGGTTGTTTGGGTAAACCGATATTTCCAAAGGCAGACCCTCTGTGGCCGGCTAATGCTTCCAGGTCTATGGCCGGTATTTTTTGTTTGATGAACTCCTGAATGATTTCTGTTTTTCCGCTGCCGGTGTAACCCCCTAATACTTTGATTGCATACGTTTTTTCAAATTGAGCGAGCGCCCATTTTCGGTATGACTTATATCCCCCGATGAGGGTATAGACTTTAAAACCATAGAGGTCGAGCAGCCAGGCCACGCCCGCGCTACGCATTCCTCCTCTCCAGCAGTGAACGATCAGCGCAGGCGTTTCTGCATCATCACCCATCCTGTTTTTCTTTTTGAAATATGCCTCCACCTCTTCCACCATCAACCTCATCTTCACACCAAAAAAATCCAGACCCGCCTTTATCGCGTCCTGACGACTTTTTTGCTTGTATAAAGTACCTACTACCTTTCTTTCCTCATCAGAAAACAAAGGCAGACTAATAGCATCAGGGATATGGGCATGGGTGTATTCTGCCGGACTTCTTACATCAAAAACAGGGATGCTTTTGGATAAAGTAAGAAAGGTTTCTATATCTATTTTTTCAATAGCCATAAAGGCTTATCCATTCATGCTGATGAGGAACTCGCGATTGTCTTTGGTTCCCTTAATATGTTGCAGCATCATGTTCATCGCTTCCTCTGTATTCATATCTGCAATATGCTTGCGTAACACCCACATTCTTTGTGCGGTGTCTTTATCCAGCAACAGATCATCGCGACGAGTACTGGAGGCCACAATATCAATAGCAGGGAATATGCGCCTGTTGGCTAGCTTACGATCCAATGCCAGCTCCATATTACCGGTTCCTTTAAACTCTTCAAAGATTACCTCATCCATTTTGCTTCCGGTGTCAACCAGTGCAGTAGCCAGAATGGTGAGAGAACCTCCATTTTCAATTTTGCGCGCCGCTCCAAAAAACTGTTTGGGTTTTTGCATGGCATTCGCTTCCACACCACCACTCAATACTTTACCGCTTGCCGGTGCTACGGTGTTGTGTGCACGTGCCAGACGCGTGATCGAATCCAATAAGATCACCACATCGTGTCCGCACTCTACCAATCGCTTGGCTTTTTGCAACACGATGGTTGAAACCTTTACATGTTTTTCTGCCGGCTCATCAAAAGTAGAAGCCACAACTTCTGCTTTTACACTGCGCTCCATATCTGTTACCTCTTCAGGGCGCTCATCCACCAATAAAACAATCAGATATACTTCCGGATGATTTTCCGCAATGGCATTAGCCACTTCTTTCAGCAACACCGTTTTACCAACTTTCGGTTGTGCCACGATCAATCCGCGCTGCCCTTTACCGATGGGGGTAAAGAGGTCCATAATACGCGTACTGTAATTATTTGATGAAGTGCAAAGATTCAACTTTTCGTAAGGGAATAACGGTGTCAAATAATCGAATGGCACTCTGTCGCGAACCTCTTCGGGTTTCTTACCGTTTATGGTATCTACTTTTAAAAGGGCAAAATATTTTTCCCCTTCTTTCGGAGGACGGACATATCCGTCAACCGTATCACCGGTTTTCAAACCAAAGAGTTTGATCTGAGAAGGAGATACATATACATCATCCGGACTTGATAAATAATTATAATCACTGGATCTTAAAAAACCATATCCATCAGGCATCATCTCCAATACGCCTTCTCCCTGAATGACGCCATCAAATTCTACATTGAATATCTGCTCTTTTTTGGGATACTGGGGTCTGCCGGATGGGGCAGCGGTTCCTGTACCTTCGGGGGCGGAATTAGCATCGTGATCTTCTATAATAGGATCGGCCACATAATCATCGATGCCGGGAATATTGATGGAAGCCAGCAGATCCAGATTTGGCATTTCAGAAGTCGACTCTTGGGATTTATTTGCTTCCGGAGTATCTTCTTTTTTCTTTCTTCCTTTCGCAGGAGGAGGGGTCGACTTATCGCCGCTTTCAACGATAGCTTCTTCAGAGCCGATTCCGGTAGAAGTTTTAATAATTCTTTTTCTGCGGGGTTTTTCTTCTCCCCCTTTGTTTTCACTTGCCATAACTGCTTGTTTGTCTAAAATTTTATAAATCAATTCCTGCTTTTCCATTTTTTTAGCACCGGAAATCTTGAGCTCCTCAGCAATATCGAGCAACTCCGGAACGAGCATATCGTTCAATTGTAAAATGTCGTAGGTCATTATTTTAATTCATTAAGGCAGATTATAATGCTGCTAATCGCTGGTCTGACTTTGTGTTGAAAAATGTTTGGGAGGCGGAAACGCTTTATTTTGATTAACTGACGAAGAACGGAATCTTATATATCAGATGGTTTCCAAGGCAATATTACGCTTTATGTTGGGAAATGCAAAAAAAAGTTGTCGGTTGGCTGTTGTCGGTTTATATCTTTGCCTCGCTTAAAAATGAGGTATGTTTAATAAAAGAGTTAAAATAAAAGACCTGCTTGCAAGTGCGCAGGAAGGGGCAGAAGTAACTGTGATGGGATGGGTGCGTACATTTCGCAATAATCAGTTTATTGCTTTAAACGATGGCAGTACAGGAAGTAATTTACAGGTAGTGCTGGAACTCGGGGCTTTTGAGGAAAATGTATTAAAACGAATTACCACCTCTGCTTCTTTAAAAGTAACGGGTGTAGTGGTTCCGTCATTGGGTAAAGGACAAAGTGTTGAGCTAAAGGCTACAACAGTAGAGATATTAGGGGATTCGGACCCGGAAAAATATCCACTGCAACCCAAAAAACATAGTCTTGAATTTTTAAGAGAGATTGCGCATCTGCGCTTTCGCACCAATACATTCGGGTCGGTTTTCAGAGTGCGACATGCCCTTGCTTTTGCGGTTCATCAGTTTTTTAACGAAAGAGGGTTTGTGTATCTGCACACACCCATTATTACCGCCAGTGATGCGGAGGGCGCCGGAGAGATGTTCCGAGTAACCACACTATCGCCCGATCAACCACCTAAAAATGAGGATGGCAGTGTAAATTTTAAAGAAGATTTTTTTGGAAGGGCGGCGAATCTTACGGTAAGTGGACAACTGGAAGGCGAGTTGGGTGCTACGGCTTTTGGTGAGATCTATACATTCGGTCCTACGTTCAGAGCGGAGAACAGTAATACTGCGCGACATCTGGCGGAGTTCTGGATGATCGAGCCCGAGATGGCTTTCTGTGATCTGGAAGACAATATGAATCTGGCTGAGGCATTCATTCAATATATCATTCGTTATGCTATGCAGCATAATATGAGTGATCTTGAGTTTCTGGCACAGCGACTGGCAGATGAAGAGAAGCAATTGCCACAGGATAAAAGAAGTGAGATGGGCTTGTTAGAGAAATTATCTTTTGTAGCGGAGAACAAGTTTGAAAGAATTACGTACACCGAAGCGATTGATATTTTATTGCAGAGCCCGGCATACAAGAAAAAGAAGTTTCAGTATGAAGTGAAATGGGGCATAGACATGCAGAGTGAGCATGAAAGATATTTAGTGGAGAAACATTTCAAGAAGCCTGTGATTGTGACGAATTATCCCAAGGATATCAAGGCATTTTATATGCGGCAGAATGACGATGGCAAAACGGTAGCGGCTATGGACATATTGGCTCCGGGTATTGGAGAAATTGTAGGCGGATCGCAGAGAGAGGAGAGAATGGATAAATTGATGGCAAGAATGCAGGAGATGCATATACCTGCCGAAGAATTATGGTGGTACCTCGATACAAGAAGATTCGGTACGGTGCCCCATGCCGGGTTTGGCCTGGGCTTCGAGCGTATTGTGCAGTTCGTTACCGGCATGGGGAATATTCGCGATGTGATCGCATTCCCAAGAACGCCTAAGAACTGTGAATTTTAGGCTGATTACTTCAAATGTCAAGAGACAAAAGGTGTTGATTTCATAGCAACGGATCTCGAAGAGGGTTTTGCGTGAATAAACATATTGTCTCAGAGTCCCTTTCAGGAGACTTTAAGGGGAAAAAGTTTTGTTTTCCTGCTGATATTTCTTTTTATATCGATCGTATAGTTGTGTGTGCTTACTTTCCAGCGATATATTTCTTCCCTGTATAAAAGCATGCGTAAGTTGATTCGTGCGCATATCTAGTATATCTCCTTTTGCTATCACAATATTTGCGTCTTTGCCTGCTTCAATCGAACCGGTTGATTTATCAATACCTAAAATTTT
>JBKCGY010000099.1:0-11225 GCA_046303015.1 Bacteroidota bacterium
CCAAGAGGAAAACCCTGAATTAAATAATAATTAGTAAGTTTGACTCACTCAAAATTTTTGAATGGCAGCTGAAAAATCAATGATTATCCCCGACTTCCGATTATCTCCACATGTTGATCAGGTAGGTATAGAAGAAAGGGCTGCACGGGTTACCAAAAGAAGTCTGAAAAAAGAAACCAAATTAAATGGGCTCTTACTGGCGCTTAACATGATTGATCTTACCACCCTTGAAGGAAAAGATACGCAGGGAAAAGTAAAACAATTATGTTACAAAGCCATGCATCTTCATGATGCATATCCCGGATTACCAACGGTAGCAGCCGTATGCGTTTATCCTTCCATGGTAAAAACAGCCAAAACAGCTTTAGGAAATTCCGGTATTAAAGTCGCTTCCGTATCTACTGCATTTCCGAGCGGACAAGCCCCCAGAGATGTTAAGATCAGAGATACCAAATTTGCCGTAAATGAAGGAGCCGATGAAATTGATATGGTAATATCAAGAGGAAAATTTCTGGAAGGAGAATACAATTTTGTATTTGATGAAATTGCGGCCATCAAAGAAGCATGCGGAAATGCAAGACTAAAAGTGATATTGGAAACCGGCGAGATTGGCACCTACGATCAGGTACGCAGAGCGAGTGATATTGCCATGTATGCCGGTGCAGATTTTATCAAAACATCTACCGGAAAAATCAGTCCTGCCGCTACTCTACCCGTTACACTCGTAATGCTGGAAGCCATTCGCGATTTTTATTATCAAACCGGAAAGATGATTGCGATGAAACCTGCCGGTGGCATTTCAAGAGCCAAACTTGCACTTCACTATCTCGTAATGGTAAAAGAGATTTTAGGCGATGCATGGATGAATAATCAATGGTTTCGCTTTGGCGCCAGCAGTCTTGCCAACGATTTACTTATGCAGATCGTAAAAGAAAAAACAGGCGTGTACCAAAGTAAAGATTATTTCTCCATTGATTAATATACTTATTCAAATCAACCCCAATCATGGCAGTTAAAAAAACAGGCAATACATTAAAGCTTTCTTTCGATACGAGCCGGCAATATGCGCCTGCACCGGAAAGTGCAAGTATTGCGTCTATTAAACCCCGTTATGAATTATTCATCAATGGGGAATTTGTGGCACCTGCAGGTAAAAAATATTTTCCTACCATCAATCCCGCTAATGAAGAATCATTGAGCATGGTGGCAGATGCACAAAAATCAGATGTAGATAAAGCCGTCAAAGCTGCCAACAATGCTTTAGACAAATACTGGAAGAAAATGGCAGGCAAAGACAGAGCGAAATACTTGTTTCGTATTGCCCGCATGATTCAGGAAAGAGCTAGAGAATTTGCTATCATTGAAACCTTAGATGGCGGTAAACCCATTCGTGAGAGTCGTGATTTTGATGTGCCTACTGCCGCCAATCATTTCTTTTATTATGCAGGATGGGCTGATAAACTGGAATATGCTTTTCCCAATAGAAAAGCCATGCCATTGGGTATAGCCGGACAAATCATTCCCTGGAATTTTCCATTACTGATGGCTGCCTGGAAAATTGCGCCTGCTTTAGCAACAGGAAACACGGTAGTATTGAAACCTGCTGAAACAACGCCGCTTACCGCATTAAAACTTGCTGAAATTATTCAGGAAGCTGACCTCCCTCCCGGTGTAGTAAATATTATTACAGGTGCGGGAGCTACAGGTGCTGCTTTAGTACAACATCCCGGCATTCATAAAATTGCCTTTACCGGATCTACGGATGTAGGGAAAATTATTCAGCGTGCCATTGCAGGCACCTCCAAAAAGGCAACGCTGGAATTAGGTGGTAAAGCTGCCAATATCATATTTGAAGACGCACCATTGGATCAGGCAGTTGAAGGGGTGATCAACGGCATATTTTTTAATCAGGGACATGTATGCTGTGCCGGTTCAAGATTATATGTGCAGGAGTCTGTGTATAAAATTGTATTAAGAAAATTAAAAGACAGACTTGAGTCGTTGATTGTGGGAGATCCCATGGATAAGAATACGGATATTGGTGCCATCAATTCAAAACAACAGCTGGATACCATTCATAAGTATATTCAAATCGGACAGAAAGAAGGAGCAGAAATGCATCAGAGCAGCTGTGCTTTGCCTAAGAAAGGATTTTTCTGCAGACCTACTTTATTTACCAATGTGGCGCAATCGAGCAGAATTGCACAGGAAGAAATATTTGGTCCAGTATTAACGATTCAGACATTCAGAACTGTAGAAGAGGTTATCGAAAAAGCCAATAATACCGCATATGGATTATCGGCTGGCGTATGGACAGATAAGGGATCGAAAATATTTAATCTTACCTCGCAATTAAAAGCAGGTGTGGTATGGGCAAACACATACAATAAATTTGATCCGGCCTCTCCTTTCGGAGGATATAAAGAAAGTGGATTTGGAAGAGAAGGTGGATTGCACGGACTGTCTGCTTATGTTGAATTGATCTAAAAATAATTGCATTATGGCAACCATAAAAGAAAATCGTTTGGAAGTATTAAAGACATATAAAATTTACATTGGCGGACAGTTTCCCCGAACAGAATCCGGTCGTTATTACGTGCCGGTAAATAAAGCCGGAAAGAAATTAGGGAACCTTTGTCTCTGTTCCAGAAAAGATCTGCGTGATGCCATTGAAACAGCACGCAATGCACAAGGAAATTGGGGCGGCAGAGCGCCTTTTAATCGCGGACAAATTTTGTACCGCATGGCAGAAATGCTGGAAGGAAGAAAAGCACAGTTTATCGAAGAATTGATGTTGCAGGATGCAAGTCGGCAGCAAGCCACACGGGAAGTAAATGATGCGATCGACAGGTTAGTTTATTATGCCGGATGGGCAGATAAATATCAGCAAGTACTTAGCTCCGTGAACCCCGTAAGTTCCGCACATTTTAATTTTTCGGTTTGCGAACCCATGGGTGTTGTTGGGATCATTGCACCTCAATCGAATAGTTTATTAGGACTAGTTTCAGTGATGGCTCCCGTCATTGCTGGAGGTAATACTTGTGTGATCGTTGCTTCATCATCCAAACCACTTTGCTCCATTACGTTTGCAGAAGTACTGAACTCATCTGATCTTCCGGGAGGAGTTGTAAATATTCTTACGGGCAAACCCGAAGAACTCATTCCCTGGATGACGGATCATATGGATGTAAATGCCGTAATCTTCTGTGAAAAGGATTCAAAAACAATTCAACAGATCAAAGAAAAATCAGCAGGCAATTTAAAACGTGTGATACTCTACCCACATATTAATTATGAAAAAGCAGATGCCCAATCTCTCTATTTCATACAAGACACACAGGAAATCAAAACAACCTGGCATCCCATTGAAAAAACCGGAAGCGGAGGATCAAAATATTAAAAGATGATAAAGGGAAAATTATTTCTTTATATTTTTTTTCTTTTGTTAAGTGAATCTGTATGTGCACAAATGGAGCGAGATACTTTAAGCGGGGGTGTCATTGTCATTAAAGACAAGCGCTATCAACTATTAAGTGAAAAAAAAGCGGCCATCAATCATAGGGCCATGATAGCAAGAACCCCTGTGAAAGGATTTCGACTACAGATCATGAATACAACCAGCAGGGCAGAGGTATTGGAAGCCAAAAGTAAAATGTTATCCCTCTATCCCGAACACAAACTATATCTTATTTATCAGGCCCCCTATTTTAAATTAAGGATGGGCAATTTCAAAGACAGAGAAGAAGCAGTTGCACTTAAAGAACAGATCAATCCATTATTCCCTAAGGGCATTTATATCATTCCAAGCAATATTGAGATAAAACCAGGCAAAGACGAAGTGGAACCAACTACCAACAACTGACAACCATCAATGACACTGGCACCTGGCTGGAGTCATGAGACAGTAGTAATTAATAAAAACACCACTAACCTTTAACAGACAACCAACAACTTTTATATACTACCTTTGTTTGCATGTTGAAAGAAAAGATCAAAGCACTGGCTCAGGAATTTCATCAGGAAATGATTGAAACAAGAAGGCATTTGCATCAACATCCTGAATTGAGTTACGTAGAATTTGAAACATCAAAATATATTCAGTCTCAGCTTACGCGTATAGGTATCCCATTTGTTGTTATGGCAACCACAGGTGTGGTAGGAATTATCAAAGGAAAAAATCCGGATAAAAAAATCATCGCCCTGCGTGCTGATATAGATGCACTTCCTATTCAAGAAGCGAATGATATTCCTTATAAATCATTAACCGACGGAGTGATGCATGCCTGCGGTCATGATGTACATACCACCTGCTTACTGGGTGCAGCTAAAATTTTACATGCACTGCAGCATGAGTGGGAAGGAACTGTCAAATTAATTTTTCAACCCGGTGAAGAAAAAAATCCCGGTGGCGCCAGCATCATGATCAAAGAAGGTGTTCTGGAAAATCCCAAACCCCAAGCGATCTATGCCTTACATGTACACCCTGGCTTAGCATTAGGACAATTAAGTTTTCGTTCAGGCATGGTCATGGCCAGTGCGGATGAATTATATTTTACTATTAAGGGGAAAGGCGGTCATGCTGCTGCTCCTCATCTAACAATTGATCCCATATTAATAGGGTCGCATGTGGTTACGGCATTACAACAAGTGATTAGCCGCAACCGAAATCCCCTCTATCCCTCTGTATTGTCCATTACTTCATTTCAGGGCGGAAGTACCACTAATGTAATACCTCACGAAGTGAAACTCATGGGTACTTTTCGCGCCATGGATGAAACCTGGAGAGCCGAAGCACATCAACTGATTGAACGCATCAGCCATCAGATTGTGGAGAGTATGGGCGGCCAATTGGATCTTCATATCGACAAAGGATATCCGGTTGTTTATAATCATGCGGCGCTGACAGAAAACGCAAGAATCTGGGCAACCGATTATATGGGAGCAGAACATGTAGAAGAAACCGAAATGAGAATGGGAGCAGAAGATTTTGGATATTATTCACAGGAAATTCCCGGCTGCTTTTTCAGGCTGGGTGTAATGAATACTGAAAAAGGTATCATACATGGTGTGCATACGCCTCAGTTCAATATAGATGAAGATGCAATCGAAATCGGCATGGGCATGATGGCATGGCTGGGTGCCGTTACTGAATCATAGATCCATTCTATTGATTTTCGTACCTTGCCCCTCCTACCCAGACATTTATTGTTGTATCAAAGCAGTAGTATGACCAAAGATCAACTTCGACGCCAGCAGGCACTTGAATATCACGCCAAAGGACGACCCGGTAAAATTGAAGTCATCCCCACTAAAGAAGCCAAAACACAACGTGACTTGTCACTTGCGTATTCTCCCGGTGTAGCTGAGCCTTGTATGGAGATCTTTCATAATCCGGAAGACGTTTATAAATATACGGCAAAGGGAAACCTAGTGGCTGTGATCAGCAACGGAACAGCCGTGTTAGGTTTAGGAGATATAGGCCCTGAAGCGGGGAAACCCGTTATGGAAGGGAAGGGAGTTTTATTTAAAATTTTTGCTGACATAGATGTGTATGATATAGAGATCAATGAAAAAGATCCTGAGAAATTTGTACAGATCGTAAAAGCACTGGAACCCACATTCGGCGGCATCAATCTGGAAGATATCAAAGCACCTGAATGTTTTTACATTGAGCAGAAGCTGAAAGAAGAAATGAAAATTCCACTGATGCATGATGATCAGCATGGCACAGCCATCATCAGTGCGGCTGCGCTATTGAATGCGCTGGAATTACAAAAAAAGAAAATTGAGAAAGTAAAATTTGTCGTGAATGGTGCGGGTGCTGCCTCTATGGCTTGTATGAAATTATACATAGCGCTGGGTGCCAAAAAACAAAACTTTCTTGTATTTGACAGTAAAGGGTTGATTCATGAATCACGTGTAGATCTGGATGAACAGAAAAGATCTTTTGTTGCCAAAGGAAAAGACCTCAGCATGAAAGAAGCCATGAAAGGTGCCGACGTATTCATCGGATTAAGCAAAGGGAACGTAGTGAGTAAGGAGATGGTGAAAAGTATGGCAAGCCATCCCATTGTTTTTGCCATGGCAAATCCTGATCCTGAGATCACATGGGATGATGCCATAAGTGTGCGGGAGGATGTTATTATGGCAACGGGAAGAAGCGATTATCCTAATCAGGTAAATAATGTATTAGGCTTCCCTTATATCTTCCGAGGGGCGCTGGATGTAAGAGCCACACAGATCAATGAATCCATGAAACTGGCAGCGGTAAAAGCATTGGCTGAGCTGGCTAAAACACCCGTACCAGACATTGTAAACATGGCTTATAATGAAAAGAATATTTCATTCGGTCCGAATTATATTATTCCCAAGCCATTGGACCCTCGTTTACTGAGCACGGTTGCCCCTGCAGTGGCAAAAGCAGCGATTGAAAGCGGTGTTGCACAAAAGAAAATCAACAACTGGGATGAATATGCGCTACAATTAAATAAGAGATTAGGAATCGATAACCAATTGATGCGTGCCATTGGCAACAAAGCACGAAAAGATCCCAAACGGATTGTATTCAGCGATGCTGAAAATATCAAGATCATCAAAGCCGCTCAGATTGCATATGAGGAAGGAATCGCTTATCCGATACTGTTAGGTGATGAGAAAATCATCAGAGAAAAGGCTGAAGCTAATGGCATCGATCTGGAAAACATACCCGTAGTAGATCCGAGAAGTCGGGATCTGGATGCAAAAAGAGAGGAATACGGCGAACTTTTATATGCAAAGAGACAAAGAAAAGGACTGAACCGTTATGAAGCCATCAAGATCATGAAAGAGCGGACCCATTTTGGGTGTATGATGGTTGAAACTGGCGAGGCAGACTCTATGATCAGCGGACTGACTCGAAAGTATGCAGATACGATTAAGCCGGCACTTCAAATTATAGGATCCGAATCGAAAGTGAAAAAAATTGCAGGCATGTATATCATGCTTACCAAGCGTGGTCCATTGTTTCTGGCTGATGCAACCGTAAACTTTAATCCCACCGCTGAAGAGTTGGCAGATATCACTCAACTTGTTGCACGTGAAGTGCGCTCATTCGGTATCAAACCCAGAGTAGCAATGCTGAGTTATTCAAATTTCGGAAGCAGCGATTCACCGGAAGCCAACCTGATGGCAAAGGCTAGGGAGCTTGTGAAACAAAGAGAACCCAAACTCATTTGTGATGGCGAGATTCAACCTATCGTTGCTTTCAATAAAGAAATTCTGAAAGAGAATTATCCGTTCAGTGAGCTGGTAGATGGCGACCCCAATATTCTGATTTTCCCTAATCTGGCCAGTGGAAATATCGCTTATAATCTTTTACAAGAAGTAGGTGATGCCGATGCCATTGGACCAGTATTACTGGGACTGAATAAACCGGTACATGTATTACAACTGGGAAGTTCTGTGAGATCTATTCTGAATATGGTATTAATAGCAGTGGTAGAAGCGCAAATGAAAAACAATCAGGAAGTTACAGTTTCAAAGACCAAAGAAAATTTTTGGAAAAAATTCAGAAAATCAAAAACCAATATTGCAACAACATAAGGTTTGCGATATAGCACTTAATTTTAACACAACGAAGAAGTTGGCATACGCACATCAATTATGAATTTCTTTACCCATTTAGGAAAGTTTCTGTTCATGCTTCGGGAAATGTTTTCCAAGCCGGAAAATACCCGACTCTACTGGAAAGAATTAATGCACCAATGCAATGAGATCGGTATCCGTTCTTTAACGATCGTCATCATCATATCAATTTTTCTGGGTGCAGTAACCACTGTTCAAACCGCATATCAATTGGTTACTCCCTTTATTCCTAAAACCGTCATAGCCGTAATTGTACGCGACAATATCATCCTGGAATTAGCGCCAACCTTGATCTGTGTTGTACTGGCCGGAGTAGTTGGCTCTCGCATTGCATCCGAATTAGGTAACATGCGGATCTCGGAACAAATTGACGCTTTAAAAATGATGGGAATCAATACCAAAACCTATCTGATTCTTCCTAAAATTGTTGCGGCACTGATCGTTGTTCCATTATTGGTCATTATTGCAGCAGTCTTAGGTATTTGGGGAGGCAAAGTTGCAGGAGAGTTATCCGGCATCCTTCCTAATGCTACCTATACGCAAGGACTGCTGGAAAGTTTTATCCCATACAATGTAGTATTCGCCTTAAGTAAGTCATACACATATGCCTTTATCATTTCCAGCGTACCTGCCTATTTTGGTTATTATGTGGAAGGGGGTGCACTTGAAATTGGAAGATCCAGTACAAAATCTGTGATCATCAGTTGTATTCTTATTTTATTAGCGGATTATGTACTGGCTGCATTATTATTATAACGTATGATAGAAATCAAAAATATCAGTAAAAGTTTTGGGGACAAATCGGTCATTAAAGATGTATCCGTAAAATTTGAAGCAAGCAAATGTAATCTGATTATTGGTGCCAGCGGAAGTGGAAAAACGGTACTAATGAAATGTATTGTGGGATTATTTGAACCGGACCTGGGAGAAATTTTATATGACGGTCAGAGTTTTAGTAAAATGGAAGAAAATAAAAGAAAAGAATTGCGACAGCAGATTGGCATGTTATTTCAGGGATCTGCTTTATTTGACTCCATGACCGTACTTGAAAATGTACTTTTCCCGCTAGATATGTTTGCTAAAATGAATGCAAAGCAAAAACTGGACCGGGCTATGGAAGTACTGGAAAGAGTAAATCTGAATGGTGCAGAAAAAAAATATCCTTCTGAAATCAGCGGGGGCATGAAAAAAAGAGTAGGCATTGCCCGTGCGATTGTACTCAATCCAAAATATTTATTCTGCGATGAGCCCAACTCAGGATTGGATCCTAAAACTTCTTTGGTCATTGATAAACTCATCAAAGAAATCACACAAGAGTATAAAATGACGACCATCATTAATACGCACGACATGAACAGCGTGATGGAAATCGGAGAAAAAATTGTTTTCATGCACATGGGCGGAAAAGAGTGGGAAGGATCTAATCAGGACATAATATTCAGTAAAAATGCAGAACTGAATAATTTCATTTTTGCTTCCGAATTCTTAAAAGATGCCAAAGACATGCGCATGCTTGAACTCAAAGGAAAGATCGATAATAACCGGAATATGGACGATTTGATGAAGTGAGATTAGGGGTTGTCGGTTGAGGGTTATCTGTTGTCGGTTAGAGGGGACACAATACATACCACATTCTGTTTCGTGCCCTCAATATCCCTGGTTCGTGTCTTCACGAACCAATGAATAGCAATTATTAACTTTTATTATATTATTACTTTCTTTGTCATTCCTATGCCGCCCCCTGCACCCCCTCTGTGAGGGGGCATATAAGCGATCGCTCCGTACGTTTTGGCTTGCCAACGCACAATTGGTGCATAGGCTTTCATCTATTTTATAATCTCAACTTTATTAATCTGTGTAAGATTACCTCCTATAATTTTAATAATATATGAACCGGAGGGTGGATAAATTTGGAATCTAAATCCATAAAAAGACATTATTATTTTAAAACTACACCCCACTTTTAAATCGACAATCAGATCACTTCGTAGGCGGACGCTACCGAGACAACCCGACAACAAAGACAACCACGACAACTATTGGTTTTGGCTTTTGAATTTTGCCTTCCCCTCCCCCTCCCTTATCTTTGCGGCTCAATTATAAAATACTTTTATGAGCATATTACTGGACGCCTCTTCTAAAGTTATCGTACAGGGATTCACAGGAAGCGAAGGAACTTTCCATGCTACCCAAATGATTGAATATGGTACTCAATTAGTTGGGGGTGTTACACCCGGAAAAGGTGGTACCAAACACCTAGATCGTCCGGTTTTTAATACCGTAAAAGAAGCCGTGGACGCTACCGGTGCCAACGTAAGTATCATTTTCGTTCCACCCGCTTTTGCAGCTGATGCCATCATGGAAGCCGCAGATGCAGGTATCGAACTGGTAGTATGTATCACCGAGGGAATTCCTGTACAAGATATGGTGCAGGCAAAAAATTACCTGCTCAGTAAAAACACAAGATTAATCGGGCCTAACTGTCCGGGTGTTATCACTGCCGGTGCAAGTAAAGTGGGTATTATGCCGGGCTTTATTTTTATTCCAGGCAGAGTAGGTATTGTTTCAAAAAGCGGTACGTTGACCTACGAAGCAGCTGATCAAGTGGCAAAAGCCGGTCTCGGTGTTAGTACGGCCGTAGGAATCGGTGGTGACCCGATCATCGGTACCACAACCAAAGAAGTCCTTGAATTATTCATGAATGATCCGAATACAGATGCGGTAGTTATGATCGGTGAAATTGGTGGAGGTATGGAAGCCGAAGCCGCTCGCTGGTATAAAGACAATGCGAAGAAGCCTGTAGTTGGTTTCATTGCCGGTCAAACCGCTCCTCCCGGTCGCCGAATGGGACATGCCGGTGCCATCATCGGTGGTGCAGAAGATACAGCCGAAGCCAAAATGAAAATCATGAGCGAATGCGGTATTCATGTGGTGGCCAGCCCTGCAGATATCGGAAAGACAATGGCTGAAGTGATTAAAAAATAATTGATCTGAGATAATCATATTAGAACAAGCCCATCTGTTGATGGGCTTTATTTTTAAACTCAACCCCGACAACATGATAACCATGACAACTATGACAACCATCTTCGTCTTTTTGACCTTTGATTTAACTTACTAAGTTTGAATTACCTTTATTAAAGCATGAAAATTTTACTCCACGATCTCAAACCCCATCGCGGACTCGTATTCATAACCCTCTTGCTGGCTGCTACCAATATCGGGTTCTCCCTGATCGATCCGATTTTATTTGGGAAACTGGTGAACATGGCCAATGAATTTCAGCAAGAAAAATCTACCATGCCCTCTGAAGATTTCTTCTGGTCAAACAAAGAGATTATAAGAAATGGCAAACCTTACCTGCAATTAGGCATTTACTGGATCATTATCTTTTCAATTTCCGTAGCAATGGTCAGCCGCGTTGCTAAAAACTTTCAAGACTATTTTCAAAATCTGATTATCCAAAAATTTGGAGCGAAAGTATTTACCGATGGTTTACAACATGCCATGAAATTACCTTATCAGGAATTTGAAGATCAGCGCAGCGGCGAAACATTAAGTGTGCTGAATAAAGTGAGAGCCGATGTAGAAAAATTCATCAA
>JBKCGY010000100.1:0-3753 GCA_046303015.1 Bacteroidota bacterium
TCCAATGGCGTGGATGGATGCTAATTCATATTACGAAAACAAATTCACTCCAGCAGAAGCGCTAGATGAATTAGAAAAAACATATAAAAGAGTTAAAGATCTCGGAGGAGATTTTATCATGATTTCTCATAACCATTTACTCGGAGACAGGAGTGAATGGGTTGGTTGGCCGGATCTTTATTTTAATTGGTGTAATAAAATTTATCAGGAATTATAATCTTAAAATGCGTATTTCAAAGAAGATATTATATCAAAAGGTGATTGATCATTTTTCTGCCACTCAGCCGAATGCTGAAACCGAACTCTTATACGACAATCCCTTTCAGCTACTCGTAGCCGTTATCTTATCGGCTCAATGTACAGACAAACGTGTCAATGAAACCACTCCAGGCATTTTCAAGCAGTTTCCAGATGCGGCTACAATGAGCAAGGCAAGTTTTGAGGAATTGTTTCCACT
The DNA here is from genome assembly GCA_046303015.1 of Bacteroidota bacterium. Lineage (GTDB taxonomy): Bacteria > Bacteroidota > Bacteroidia > Chitinophagales > Chitinophagaceae > Lacibacter. Next base: position 458 of record JBKCGY010000100.1, read on the forward strand.
CATCAAAAGCATTTCTTATCCTAACAACAAAACAAAGCATCTGATCGGAATGGCACAAAAACTGATCAGCGATTATAAAGGAGAGGTCCCGCTACAAGTAGAGGAGTTGATAAAACTTCCCGGCGTAGGTAGAAAAACTGCCAATGTCATTACCTCTGTAATTGATGCACAACCCAATATGGCAGTCGACACACATGTATTCAGAGTAAGCAGACGAATAGGGTTAGTTCCTTCCACAGCTACCACTCCACTCGCTGTTGAAAAGGTTTTGATCAAAAACATCCCGGAGGAATTGATCCATAAAGCCCATCACTGGCTGATCTTGCATGGCAGATATATCTGTGTAGCGCGAAATCCTAAATGTGAAACTTGCGGATTGGCAGCATATTGTAATTATGCCCAAAAATTATGGGTTGGGAAATTGTAAAAAAACAGAAAGCACGTCATTGGTTCCTTTTGCACCACCTTGTTTGGATGTATATAAAATGTCAGCGATTTTCCAGGCACCTTCCTCTTTCTTTAAGATGATCGTATCAGTCCAGGTAAGATTGTAATTCATATTATTGAATCTAACCTCGGATTTCACTAATTCATCGATTGCAAATGATTGAAGAATTTCATAGCCGGTGGCCCCTTCGGCCAAACTTGTGTAAATATCTCCTTCGATCATTAAAGGTTTATCAGTAGAACCGATAGATTTTAGTCTGGCCGCATCTTCCGATTGTTTTAAGGTTGCAGCTATAATTTTTTCATTCAAATCTTTACTCAATAGAGTCTTATCAGCCACTCTGTAATCTCCGGGCTTATAGTTTGAATAGAAGCGATGTATCGTTTTTTCAGCCTCTTTAATTTTTTTTACAGAGCAAGAAATTGTTGTTACCACAAGAAAGGCAGCAACATAAAATAATTTTTTTTCAAATAAGAACAGACGCATGGTTTTTGTTTTATTCTTCTGCTTCTTCATCAGAAGTTTCTGTTAAGGGTTCATTATTTTTTCCTCTTCCTAATTTAACGATGGGCTTCGACTGCGTTCCTGTAATATTAAAAGGAATGCCAATGATGCCCAATGGGGGTAAACCTAATCTAAATTTAAGATTCAACTTCCCATCAAATGAAGTCTGACCCTGGATCTTTGGCCTGAATCCGGCTATTCGCATTTTTACAGGCTTGAGTGTGATGATATTATTTTTAATAGTAGATTTTATTTCCACATTGGAAAGATCCGGGTTATTGAGGCTGTCTTTTTCGGAGGCTTTACTGATAGCGGTGAACAATTTGAAACCCTTGATCTTGGCCTTGTGAACAGATAGGGTGCCTCCACCTTCCAAGCTGGGATATACAGGACTCATTCCGGCATCTAATTTGCCTTTGAGACTATAATCTAAAGAAACAACTCCCTGAGCCGTTGCCGCAGAGGTTACCATTTCGCGAAAAATTTGAATTTCGTTGTACGCTCGTTTGATATCAAACGATTTTGCATTGATATGATATTCGAAGTAAGCTTTGGTAGGTCGCATACTATAGTAAGTGGCCTCCATCACAACAGGTGCACCAATAAGTGTAAAGCCAGACTGATTCATTTTTAAAACACCTGCATGTACAGAAAAATCAGCTTTGGCATCTGTGAGTGTAAGATTACTGAAGATCACTTTATTGGCAATGGCTTTCAGCCCAATATTTAAGTTAGGGGGTACCACAATCACTCCGGTCTGAGTAGTAGCGGCATTACCGGATGAAGAAGCGGAAGGGGTGGCAGTGGTCTCGGGTGCAGACATGAATTGATTCAAATCCAGCAGTTTGCTGCCGAGTTCGAATTGACCGTTGATCGCATCATTTTCAAAATAATAATTAAACACATTGTCAATATGACCATTGACCATTAGATCAGATCTGCCATATTTCATTGAGATGGCATCAAGCATCAATGTGTCATTCTTAAAGTGAAATTTCCCTTCGTTCACATGAAATGACAAAGGAAAATATTTGGAATTCACTTCAATATCTCCAAAGGAAAGGGTTCCGGAATTATAGAGTTTATTATAATGACCCAATTTAACATCTTGCTCATTCCCGCGCATCCAAAGATTCGCCTTGATGTATCCGCTATAATCCAGATCATCCACAGCAAAAACCCTGGAAAGATGTCCCAGATCTGCTAATCCTTTAACAGAAACATCGTATCTGAGATTGTCGAAGTTATTAAGTGATGCCTTTATTTCGAAAGGTTGTCCCTCAAAGTAAAATGAAAGCGGCTTAATAAAGACTGAAGTGTTTTTAATTGATCCATCACTACTTTTTACGATGGCGTCAATATTGATCTTTTCAACAGGACGAGGATAATATTTGGTTTTGACCAATCCGTTACTAAGCTTAATAAAGGCTTGGGTAGCAGGAAAAACTTTTTTGTCGATATCTATTTTACCTTTTGAAATTAAATCAATATTAAGATCTCCCGCAAGATCCAGACTGTCGACAGGATAAATTTTTTCTAAAGAAGATAATTTTATCAAGCCTTTCAGGTTAGCATCCACTTTCGTCTGTTTGCCACCATAATAATCTATAAATCCTTTAATGTAATTATTTAGATACGAAACATTTAGGCTTCGTACAGATAAATTGGTGTTCTTATAATCGTGATCCGGGCAGTTGGCTTTGATATCAAATGAGATATTCTTAATGGCCTGGGAAGTTGAATTGTTTTTGAAGTAACCATTTTTAATTGCTGATCTCAGCTCAAAAGACGGTATGCTTGTAATAATGGTATCCGGAGTTGATTTTTTTGGATTCTGAGCCTGACGGAAGTCGCCTTTTGACAATAGATGAAGATCAAAATTACCCTTCATTTCAAATCCTTCAATACCTGTCGCTCGCTTAAGTTTCTCCAAATCTATAGCTGTATGAAGGCGTGTTTCAAGATGAGGATTCTGCAACCCTTTCACGTGAAGCATACCTCCCATATATCCCTTTTCAATATTAAACGATATACTATCAATATCAACAGAAATACTATCCGGATTGAGCGCGGGTATGGTGGTTGTAAAATCGAAATATAGGTTTTTGAGTGGTTCCGGCGCACTATTATGTGCAATATATCCATCACGTATATCCATGCTAAACGAAAGGTCCGGCTTAACCTCCGTATCACCGATATATTTACCGAAAAGGCGAATACCCATATTCGCTATTCCTTTCAGATCCGTTTCGTTCATCCATTGAATATAGTCTTTAGGTAAGGCTGTAAGAATATTTTTTAGTTCAGTTGATTCAGACTTAATATTAAAATCCATGTTGTAGCC
>JBKCGY010000101.1:0-9818 GCA_046303015.1 Bacteroidota bacterium
TGGCAAATAATCCGCTATGATCAAAATCCTGGCGTTACTCATTTTTTGTTTTTCTCTGTCAGTCTTTTCCATGGCGCAGGGTGTCGATCAGTTTATCCCGGAAAGACCCAGCCCGCCTAAACTTGTTAATGATTATCTACATATTTTGACAGAAGATCAGAAGCAGGCATTAGAGAAAAAGCTAGTTGCATTTGATGACAGTACATCCAATCAGATAGCCGTGATTACCCTTGGTGATATTGGTGATTATGAGATAGAAGATTATGCTGTAGCCTTGGGTAGGAAGTGGGGGATAGGAGGAAAGGACTACAATAATGGGGTTGTACTTGTTGTATTAATTGACAAAGAACGAGATAAGCGAAAAATATGGATCGCTACGGGGTATGGTTTGGAAGGTGCTATTCCTGATATTACGGCCAAACAAATTATCGAAAATGAGATCATCCCAAATTTTAAATCAAATGATATTTATCGCGGATTAGAAGAAGGAACAAATGCTTTGATGCTTGCATCTGCCGGTGAATACAAAGCACCGGAAGGATATCATAAAAGAAAAAAGAAAGACGGTGGAGCGCCATTAGGTATCATCATCTTTGTCATCATATTTTTGATTATCTCTGCGATCAGCAGAAGAGGTGGTGGCGGTGGCATGATCAGCGGAAGAGGTCGCAGGGGAAACATTCCTCCGATATGGTTTCCGTCAGGTGGGTTTAGCAGCGGCAGATCCGGCGGTGGTTTTGGTGGTGGCGGCTTCGGTGGATTTGGAGGCGGTAGTTTTGGCGGAGGGGGAGCAGGTGGAAGCTGGTGATAACTACATCACCTGCACAATCAAAAACTTTAAATAATGTGTATTCTCCCATCCATGAATAATCGGATGATCAGCACTCTGCGTTTGGAAAGTAACCTGCCTTAACTGTCTTCTCGCATCTTTCGCTGCCATCTGAATGATTTCCATAAATAAATCAGGCTGCACCAGATTGGTGCAGGAGGATGTTACGAGAAAACCGCCCGGCTTCACCAGGTTCATTCCTCTCAAATTAATTTCCTTATAACCTGTTATTGCTTTTTGAATATTGGCTCTGGATTTAGTAAAGGAAGGCGGATCCAGCATAACCACATCATATTTTTTACCTTCTTTCACCCAGGTCTTTAATACATCAAATGCATTTACACATTCGAATTTACAAATATCAGCGACACCATTGAGCTCGGCATTTTTATTACACATGGCAATCGCATTCTCACTGATATCGAGCCCATGCACCGACTTCGCTCCGTAATGAGCCGCATGAATTTCAAATGTGCCGGTATAGGTAAACGCACCTAAAACATCTGCACCTTTTACAATATGCTGGATGGCTCGGCGATTATCCTGTTGATCCAAAAAATATCCGGTCTTTTGCCCGTTGGCAATATCTACATGAAACTTCAATCCATTTTCATTAATGATGATATTCGTATCAAATGGCTCGCTCAAAAATCCTTTCTGTTGTGTCAGCCCCTCCAGTTCTCTAACAGGCACATCATTTCGTTCATAAATGCCTTTGGGTTGAAAGACTTGCTGCAATGCCTTTACAATAGCCGGTTTCCAGATATCAATACCTAAAGCCAGCGTTTGCATCACGAAATAATCATTGAATTTATCAATAATAAGCTGGGGTAATCCATCTGCCTCCCCAAAGATCAGCCTGCAATTTTCCTTATATCCGATTTGTTGACGATATTTCCAGGCTTCCTGTATTTTATAAAGGAAAAAAGCTTCGTTGATATCCTCGTTTTTGTTGCGCGTAAGCAAACGTACCTGAATTTGAGAATTGGGGTTATAATAACCCTTTCCCGCAAACTTACCGTCATGATAATGCACTTCCACAATATCTCCGGGATTGGGTTGTCCATTGACTTCCTTCACTTCATTTCCGAAGATCCAGGGATGTCCATTCAGTACCCTATGCCCGATCCTTTTATTCAGAATAATCCTGTTCATAAGCCGTAAAGGTATTTAATAGGTAGATTTTTCAGGAAAATATCTCATATAAAGACAATTTGTCCCATAATACTACTTGGCAGTATTATTGTCATAACTAACTTTGCCGACAAATTTTCAATTATAACAGTTAAAACCGTACATAATGGCAGAAAATGATATGCAACAGGACGTCAATGAAACTCCATCGAATGCAGATATAAATACAGACGAAAATGTAGCAGGGACAACACATTTAAATGAAGCTGTGGCAGAAGCGTCTGAGCTTGAAAAACTAAGATCTGAGTTAGAAGAAGAAAAGAAAAAATACCTCTATCTCTTTGCGGAGTTTGATAACTTTAAACGTCGCAGCAGTAAGGAAAGACTGGAATTGATTCAGACAGCAGGAAAAGAAGTTATTCAATCCCTTTTGGAGGTGTTGGATGATACTGACAGGGCAGAAGCTGAATTGAATAAAAGCGGCCATGAACTTACGGGCGTGCGTCTTGTTTTTAACAAATTAAGAAACACCATGTATAGCAGGGGCTTAAAAGTTATGGAGGTAAAGGGTATGGATTTTGATGCGGATCGCCACGAGGCCATCACGGAAATTCCTGCTCCTTCTGAAGATTTAAAAGGAAAAGTAATTGACGAGCTTGAAAAAGGCTATTTGCTCAATGATAAAATCATTCGTTTTGCCAAGGTTGTGGTGGGTAATTAAACAATGATCTATACATGAAAAGAGATTATTACGAAATATTAGGGATAACCAAATCAGCATCTGCTGATGAGATCAAAAAAGCCTACCGCAAAGTAGCCATGCAATATCATCCTGATCGTAATCCAGGTGATAAAGAAGCCGAAGAAAAATTCAAGGAAGCAGCGGAAGCGTATGAAGTGTTAAGTGATAACGATAAACGTGCTCAGTATGATCGATTTGGTCATGCCGGTTTAGGAAATAACGGAAGAGGTGGATTTGGTGGACAGGGTATGAATATGGATGATATTTTCAGTCAATTTGGCGATGTGTTTGGCGACGACCTTTTCGGAAGTTTTTTTGGTGGCGGACAAAGACGCGGAGGGGGAGGAGGAAGAGCCAGAGGAGTCAGAGGAAGCAACCTTCGTGTAAGAATTTAATTGAATTATGAAGAGATTGCAAAAGGAGCCAGCAAAACCATCAAAGTAAAAAAATATGTAGTCTGTAATACATGTAGTGGATCTGGGGCAAAAGATAAAAGCAGCATTCAAACCTGCGGCACCTGTAATGGCAGTGGACAAGTTAGAAAAGTTCAGAATACTTTTTTAGGTCAAATGCAAACGGTTACGACCTGCCCAACCTGTAATGGTGAGGGTACTGCTATAACCAATAAATGCGGCTCGTGTAAAGGTGAGGGCAGAGTATACGGGGAAGAAAATATCAGTATCGACATTCCTGCTGGTGTACAAGAGGGAATGCAATTGAGTTTATCTGGAAAAGGAAACATAGGAGAAAGAGGAGGAAGCGCAGGAGATTTAATCGTTCTAATTGAAGAAGAAGCACATCCTCAGTTGCATCGTGATGGATTGAATGTTGCCTACGACTTATATATTTCTTTCCCCGATGCAGTCTTTGGTACGCAGGTGGAAGTTCCCACGATTGATGGCAGAGCCAAAATAAAAATCCCAGCCGGCACACAAAGTGGAAAGATATTCCGTTTGAAGGGAAAAGGTTTTCCAGCTGTTCAATCTTACGAAAAAGGAGATCAGTTGGTTTATGTAAATATCTGGACACCTCAAACGCTCAGTGCTGATGAAAAATCCATGCTTGAAAAATTACAGGAAAGTGAAAATTTTAAGCCGCATCCGGATAAATCTGAAAAAGGATTTTTTGAAAGGCTAAGAGAGATGTTTAGTTAGTTGTAGGTTATCGGTTGTTCGTTATCTGTTATCAGTGTCTTTTATCCCTTTGTGCCTTTGTTACCTTTGTAGCTTTGCGTGAAATAATCAAAAGTTATTGTGGATTGATTTTAGCATTCTAACCACAATCTTATCAATTGGCAATGTAACGGTTTCTTCGGATAAATCTTCCAGTGAAATTAATCGAAATGCTTCTGCGGTTCCTTGTGGATCAGCTATCTGATGTGGAAGAAATTCAAAAGGAGTATTTTTAAAATTAACCTGAAACGGTTCTTCCGGATGTGCGAAATAATAAATGGATAAAATCTGATGGGCCTGATTAAAAGCACTTTGCTGGTAAAAATCAGTTGTGTAAATATGATTTCCTACAGTGGCCTTCAATTGCATTTCTTCCATTAATTCTCTTTGCAAACAATCTCGGGTACCTTCCCCCAATTCTAATCCACCTCCCGGAAATTTAGTATAGAAAGAACCCCGGATGTATTCATCACTTAATACAATCTTGCCATCATCTGTCAGTACAATACCATAAACCCGTACACTAATCATATGGTTCCTTTATTGTAAAGGAATCGTACCATTGAAGACATGCGTTGCCGGACCACACAACCAGACATGACTAAACTGGTCGATACCTTTTTTTATGAATTTAATCTGTAACATTCCTCCCAAGGTATACACATGAATTACTTGAGGCAATGTAGTATCAGCTGCAACAGATAACGCAGCGGCTGTAGCCCCTGTTCCACAGGACAGTGTTTCTGCTTCCACACCTCTCTCATAGGTCCGAATCTTAATACCGTCGTTGCAAGGCTCAATAAAATTCACATTGATACCTTTTTCTTTAAATTCATCATTGTAACGAATAGCTTTCCCCTCAGCCTCTACATTCCATTGAGTCAAATTTGTGACGGACTGAATATAATGAGGTGAGCCTGTATTGAGAATAGAAACCGAATCTCGTTTTTCAATTCCATCCACATCTTTCATTTGTAATTCTATCATCCCTGATGCTGTAATGACGGCATTATGAGGGCCATCGGAAGCCAGAAAATATGTTTTAGCTTCAATGATTTTTAAGTCAATGGCGAACTGAACAATACATCGTCCTCCATTGCCACACATACTTCCTTCAGCTCCGTCTGCATTGTAATATTTCATTTCAAAATCATAACCTTCTTTATGCTGAAGCATCATGAGTCCGTCTGCACCTATACCAAAACGGCGATGGCACAAAAAAGCAATATTATCCTGATTTAATGAACTATATATGCCATTACGATTATCCAGCACTACAAAGTCATTGCCAGTTCCCTGATACTTCCTGAATTCGATCATCATATCTTCTCGATTATTTCCAGCGAAGTTCGGATAAGTCCTTCAATAGCTGCAGCCGGATCACTGCTGAATTTTTTTTGGATTCTGTTGGCCACAATCACATTAAGGGAAAGGCACTGATGTCCTAGTAATTTACCTAAGCCATAGATAGCAGAAGTCTCCATTTCAAAATTAGAAATTCTGTGGTTTCCTAATCGAAAAGTGGACAGGTGGTCAACCAAGTGTGGATTGGTCAATCCTAATCTAAGTACTCGTCCCTGAGGGCCGTAAAAACCCGGACAAGTAACGGTAATGCCTTGGTGATATCCTTGAGCAAAATGTTTTAGTAGAGATGCTCCCGCACTTGTAATATACGGGTGAGAAAATTGCTGATGCAACTGTGTATGCGTTACAAAAGCCTGAATCAGTTGCTTTTCCTCTTCGTTGGTTTCACGACGGTAAAATTGCAATAAATTATCAAGCCCAAGTCCATGCGTACCGGCCACATAACTATCTACAGGAATGGATTCTTGAAGGCTTCCTGAAGTACCCAATCTAATGATCTGAATAGAGGTAAGATTTGGCTTTATGGTTCTGCTTGCAAAATCGATATTGAATAATGCATCCAGTTCATTAAATACAATATCGATATTATCGGGACCTATACCTGTTGAAAGGCAGGAAATTCGTTTATTTCCAATATACCCTGTATGGGTTATAAATTCTCTGTGCTGTAATTTGTGTTCGACACGGTCAAAATGTTTAGATACTTCCACAACTCTGTCAGGATCCCCGACAACTATAACAGTGGGTGCAATTTCTTCCGGACGAAGATTTAGATGATAAATCGCACCACGATTCGTAATAATCAGTTCTGATTCAGCAATTCTTTGCATACTATTTGGGACATTTTAGTCGAATATACTACATTTGTAATTCTTGATAAAAGGTCCTGTGGCCGAGTGGCTAGGCAGAGCTCTGCAAAAGCTTGTACAGCGGTTCGAATCCGCTCGGGACCTCAAAAAGCGCATCATTTCGATGCGCTTTTTTATTTATCTGCGACTATCTTGCCTGATTAAACTTTTATGTGAATTAAGTCAAAAGTCAAAACCCAGAAAGTTTTTAATAAATATTTTTTCTTCATAGGCGGGAAAAATCTTTCGCCCAAGAGAAATAAGAATTAAGAAAATCTTAAAAAAACAAAGTCTGAATCTATCTAATATCTTTGCTTCCTTATTTTCATATTATGAAATATTCAGCTCATATAGGCATATTGTTTTGTGGGATACTATTTATTGCAGCTTATTATCCTTGGATCTATATTGAAAGTCTGTGGATAGAAGTCAGCGGACTTGGAGCTCAAATAAAAACCGTATTTGGGAAACCTGCTCTTATGAATTTTTATTTGATGCCTCTGCTGGTATTACTCTTTATTATTCCCAAACTCTGGGCTAAAAAAATAAATCCGTTTATTGGCGCTATCAATTTTGCCTGGGCTTTGAGAAATTTTTTATTACTTTCAACTTGCAGAAATGGAGAATGTCCTGAGCAGAAGATTGCTTTATATATTTATTTTTTAGCTGCAATAGTAATATTAGTGATGACGGTATTGCCAAATGATTTTCAAAGTCAAAGGTCAAAAGTCAAAAGCATTAAGTAATATAGTTATTGGGGCTTTTAACCCATAACCAACAACCTCCAACAGACAACCTTCAATTTACTTCTTCACCCACCCATCTTTTAACGTAACCGTTCTGTTGAATATTAATTTCTCTGAACGGCTGTCTGTATCAAGACAATAATACCCTTTACGCAGAAACTGAAAACGATCTTGTTCTTTCGCATCAAGAATGGAGGGCTCGGCATAACCGGTAACGATCTTAAGACTATTTGGATTGATATATGATTTAAAATCTCCTTCTTCACTGGATGGATTTTCCACCTGAAAGAGCCGGTCATATTCCCTTACTTCCACTTGCACGGCATCGGCTACATGTACCCAATGAAGTGTTCCTTTCACATGAATACCGCTGGTATCTTGCCCGCTTTTGCTTTCAGGGATATATGTGCAGTGAATTTCTTTGATTGAACCATCACTATTCTTGATCAACTCATTGCATTGAATGATATAGGCACTTTTTAACCGTACCATTTGTCCGGGTGCCAGTCGGAAATATTTCTTTGGCGGATTCTCCATGAAATCATCCTGCTCTATTAGGATCTCTTTGCCGAACGGAATAGACCTGACACCTCCATTCGGGTCTTCCGGATTGTTTTCAGATGAAAGTAGTTCTGTTTTGCCTACTTCATAATTGGTGATAACAATCTTGATAGGATTAAAAACTACCATTCTTCGCAATGCTATCTTATTGAGATGCTCACGTACGCAAAATTCAAGCAGACTGAATTCAATCAGATTTTCTCTCTTTGCGATACCCACACGTTCTGCAAAATCACGCAGACTCTCCGGTGTATAGCCTCTTCTTCTCAGTCCGCTGATGGTAGGCATGCGGGGATCATCCCATCCTGTTACATGCTTTTCGTTGACCAGCTGCAATAATTTTCGCTGACTCATCACCGTGTAGTTCAGATTGAGGCGAGCAAACTCATATTGTTTTGAAGGGAAAATGCCTAACTGTTCAATGAACCATTCATAAAGTGGACGATGGGGGATGAATTCCAGTGTGCAGACCGAATGAGTAATCCTCTCTATGGAATCACTTTGTCCGTGAGCAAAATCATACATAGGATAGATACACCATTTATCTCCGGTACGATGATGATGCGCATGTTTGATTCGGTAGATAATCGGATCACGCATGTGCATGTTGGGCGAAGACATATCTATTTTTACGCGCAATACTTTTTCGCCGTCTTTATATTTACCTGCCCGCATCTCGCGGAAGATGGTCATGTTTTCATCAACTGAACGTTCGGCATACTGATTGCGAACTCCTGGCTGTGTTGGTGTGCCTTTTTGTTTCGCGATCTCTTCTGAAGAACTGTCATCCACATATGCCAGCCCTTTTTCAATGAGTTTTTCAGCAAAAGCATATAGCTGATCAAAATAATCGGATGCATAGAACTCATTTGCCCAGTTAAAACCAAGCCATTTTACATCTGCTTTAATACTATCAACATATTCAGTGTCTTCAGTTACGGGATTGGTATCATCGAAACGAAGATTGGTCTTGCCGCCATACTTCAGAGCCAGACCAAAGTTCAGGCAAATACTTTTCGCATGACCGATATGTAAATAGCCATTGGGTTCAGGTGGGAAGCGAGTAAGAATGGAGCTATGCTTACCAGAACGAAGATCATCTTCAATGATTTATTCAATAAAATTCAAACTTTTCTCTTCACTCATGTCGACTCGATTGTGGTGCAAATTTACGTGTTATGATACTCGCAAACATCGTACTTATCTAAATTGACTAAGGGTTAGGGAAATAATACGGATACATTCATCCAATTGTTCTTTCGTGATGACTAGTGGGGGCGCCAGTCTGATTTTATCTCCATGTGTAGGCTTGGCCAGTAATCCGTTTTCTTTCAGTTGCAGACAAATGTCCCAGGCGGCTTCTGGATTGGGATGATTGATAACGATTGCATTCAATAATCCTTTACCTCGAACCGTACTAATTAGAGGGCTATTTAACCGGATAATTTCCGATCTGAAATATCGGCCCAGATCAGCTGCTTTTACATCTAGTTCTTCATCTTTTAAAACCTTTAATGAGGCCATTGCTACGGCACATGCCAGTGGATTACCACCATAGGTTGAACCATGTTCACCAGGCTGAATGGTTAACATGATTTCATCATTTGCCAGCACGGCACTTACCGGCATGGTTCCTCCGCTTAAAGCCTTGCCAAGTATAAGCAAATCCGGTTTCACGTTTTCATGATCACAGGCCAGCATTTTACCAGTACGGCAAAGGCCGGTTTGTATTTCATCAGCCATCATAAGAACATGGTATTTTGTACAAAGTGCCCTTACACTACTTATATAACCTTCATCAGGAACGACCACACCAGCTTCCCCCTGTATAGGCTCAAACATAAATGCTGCCACATTCGGATTTTGTAAAGCTGTTTCAAGAGCATGAAGGTCATTGTAGGGAATGATCTGGTATCCAGGCATATAGGGGCCGAACTGATGATAGCTGCTAGGATCCGTAGAAGAGGAGATGGCGGCGAGTGTGCGTCCCCAGAAATTTCCTTCCACAAATACGATTACGGCCTTGTTCTCTTCAATCCCTTTTACTTTATACCCCCATCTTCTGGCTAATTTAATTGCCGTCTCTCCGGCCTCAACGCCTGTATTCATGGGTAATACTTTGTCATAGCCAAAATATTGAGTGATGTATGCTTCATATTCACCAAGAAGATTACTATGAAAAGCCCTTGAAGTAAGGGTAAGTTTTTGAGCCTGATCCATCATTGCTTGAATGATTTTGGGGTGACAATGACCCTGATTCACGGCGGAGTAGCCGCTTAAAAAATCATAATATCTTTTCCCTTCTACATCCCAGAGAAAAACACCTTCGCCTTTTTCCAGAACAACGGGAAGGGGATGGTAATTATGAGCGCCGTATTGTAATTCTTTGTCTATATAGGATTGCGTCAGGGCAGACGTAAC
>JBKCGY010000102.1:0-2424 GCA_046303015.1 Bacteroidota bacterium
TTGTTTGAGTCTTCTTTTTTGGGGTTCCATGTTAATAAAAAAAAGCCGAGACCCAGGAAGAAAATACCATAGCCAATATCTTCGCCCGCATCACTACGACCCATAGATGATTTTCCAAAATTTTGAATAAGATTTCCTATTCCTGCCACAACCAGAAGAATTCCAAAAAATTTTTTTACCATGTTTTGTTATTTTAAGATATATCAGATTGATTTTCCCATCTTACTTTGGGTTTAATATTGTGAACCCATATCATAGCAACAATTGGCATAAAGAAGCCAAAAAAACCCCATCCCGTTTGACTTCGGTTTAATTCTTTGGCTTTATTCACACATACAATAATGCCGACAAGCCTTAAGATCATCATGAAAATGAGCATTTGTGTTGTTTTTAAATGGTTATGTTTAATTTTTGTTTTGCTAATTCCTGTAGCTCTAATAATTTACTATAATTCCTTTTGTTTTGAGTAATCTCTTGAAACAAATCATCGGCCACTTTTCTTTTTTCTTCATCATCATGAAACTTGTCTGGATGGCATTTGACTTTTAGTTTATCATATAGGGGTTTAGATTCATTGATATTTTTCATCAACGCGTCCATATCCACCGTGGTGCCCTTTGCCTGATCCAATAGATCTGTTTCTGTATTTTCTAATCTAACCTTCTTGCTGTTGAAATAAATAAATATTAAAATACATAATAAAACAAATTCACCGATGGCAATCCACTTCCAGTGGTTATTGGTGGGTATAGCAGGCGCCCCGGAATTGACGATTGTTTTAGTCGTATCTGCCAGTTTTTGTAAAAGTGTAATTTTCATTGTAAGTATCCTCCGATATTAGCGTAGTTTTTTAAAGCCCATTTACAGCCCTGATATCCTTTATCATCATGCACTTCTAATGTATCCCAACCTAAGGCTATCAGCTTTCTTACCAATGTCTCATTATCTAAAATTACCCTTCCTATTTCAATAAGTTCACTTTTTAAAAGTGGCCGTCCTGATAAGGCTTTTATTCTGAAACCGCTGGCCAGAAATTTTGAAAAAGCGTGTTTGAATTCTGAGGAGCCCATCGTAATTCTTGCCTCTAATAAGGTGGGTGCTTGTCCGTTGATAAAAGAATTTTTTGCCGCCTTATTAAAATCGCGAACCAGATAATAGCGTTCTCTTACTTCGCTAAACCAATCAACCAGTCGATGCCACATCGTTTATTCATTTAATGATTAAAATAATATATTATTTGTACTTCTGGTGCTTTTGATAAGCATCAGAAGATTTTTTGGTAAAGAATAAAATAGAGGGAAGAGTTGTTGTGTTTTTGATTTGTGTTTTTATGTGTTAATCGGGTTTTTTCATTGCTAATATCCGAAACATTCCGTTATATCAAAATAAAAGTTTTCGACCTGAGTTATTATTTCGGTTTCTGCCACTTGTTGTGTCTCAATTTTAATTTTATCGATCTTTTTATTTTCGTGAAAAAGAAGTTCTTGTCCCAGGATTCTCCATTTAATGCGTCTTCCTTTTCCCAAACAGTCAAGAACGAAACGCTCCGTTCCTGTGTAGTCGTTTATGCCCACTCTATGAATTATGATAGGATTATCAATTGAGTTTCCAGTTCCGCCCGAAATGGGCAATTCTACCTGAAAATCTTTTTTTAAAAGTTCTTTGAGTGTCATGTTAATAGTGTTTTTTAATCATGAAGAGGTTTGGCTGTGGCCCAAATTGGTTATGCCGTGTTACCTCTTATGTTTTTAGTATATCCACTCTAAACGAATTCTGTTTTTCTTGGAATCATTTTTTATTCCATAATATTTTGGCTCCCATTCAATATACGCAACAAGAAGTCTAGCGTTCTTTATATTTTTACGAATTTTTTTTGCATACTTTATTCTATTTTCTAATAAATGAGCTACTTGTGTATAGGGTTGTGGTGTAGCATAAACTGAAGCTGCTAATTCAAAGCTAACAAACCCTTTATTATCATTAATATATTCTTTACATTTATCAATATCAGATACATCGCTTTTTATTTTCAATTCTATCGCCAATAGGTGCTCTTCTCCTTTCTTAGATACAATATCTGGCTTAAAAGTCTTTTTTTTGAATTTTAATATATTATATTCTTGTTCAAACAATAGTTTTGTTTTACCCCCTGGCTTGTTGGGGAAGGTGCCCCAAATTTTTTTTTTACTTATTTCTGACATTACCAAATAGCGCAAAGATTCCTCTGAAAATCCATCCTCTACACAGTCCATCTCAATTAATGCTAGCTTCAAGGCTCTTCTTAAAGCAGTTTCTAGCTTTTTCTTTACATTTATTGATACCATTTTAGTTTATTATTTTCTATACCGTTTTGCGTGTAGGCGATGCTTCCTTGTGTAGCGTACCGAGGTCGGGGTAAACTCTGCGGCAAGGCAATATTGCCTA
>JBKCGY010000103.1:0-7284 GCA_046303015.1 Bacteroidota bacterium
ATGAAGCCATCCTGAAACTGGATCTTCACAAGAGCATTCCTGAATTGTTAATCGACAATACCGACAGAAACCGTACTTCTCCCTTTGCATTTACCGGTAATAAGTTTGAATTTAGGGCGGTAGGTTCCAGTGCGAATTGTGCGAATGCGATGACGGTTCTTAATGCAATTATGGCCGACACACTGATTACCTTCAAAAAAGATGTGGATGCTTTAATTGAAAAAGGCGACAAAAAGGAAATCGCTATCATGCATGTGCTACAGCAATATATTTCAGAAAGCAAAAAAGTTCTGTTTGAAGGCGATGGTTATAGCGATGCATGGGCAGCGGAAGCGGCAAAACGCGGATTGCCTAATGTAAAAACAACTCCGCTTGCACTAGATGCTATGGTGCAGCCCAAAGCGAAGAAGTTATTTGAAAATACCGGTGTATATTCTCACAGCGAATTAGAAGCCCGCCATGAGATTGAACTGGAGAAATACATCAAGAAAGTGCAAATTGAAAGTCGTATTATGGGTGAGCTCTGCACGAGCCATATTTTACCCGGAGCGATTAGTTATCAAAATGTACTGATCAATAACATCAAGGGCATGAAGGAAATTGGAATTGATGAGGCATCTTATACCAATCAAAAACAGATCCTCATTAAGATTTCATCTCATATCAATAAAGTCAGCGAGTTGGTAAGTCAGATGATTGAAGCTCGTAAGAAAGCAAATAATCTTTCTGATACAAGAGAAAAAGCTATCGCTTATTGCGATGAAGTGAAAGGTAAATATTTTGATGAGATTCGCTACCATGTCGACAAACTTGAAATACTGGTAGATGATGCAAGCTGGTATTTACCCAAATACAGAGAGATGTTGTTCTTAAGATAAGATAGCTAGAATGGTTATAAAATAAAACCCTGCAAATGCAGGGTTTTATTTTATAATTAATGCAACGAATTTGTCTTACGTTGTTCGTCTTTCGTTGCTCGTTTTTCGAAAGAAAAAATATAAAAGATTCATCTTGCGATAAACGAATAACGATCATCGAAAAACGAACCAACTATTTCATCTGAAAAGTCTCCAAAAACTTAGTGGTGAAATTTCCTTTTCTGAAATCTTCATTACGCATCAGTTGCTGATGAAAAGGAATGGTAGTTTTCACTCCTTCAATTACATATTCGCTTAATGCTCTGCTCATGGTATTGATAGCTTCCTCACGGGTGCGGGCAACCGCAATAATCTTCGCGATCATGGAATCATAATAAGGAGGAATTACATATCCCGCATACACATGACTGTCTATCCGGATACCATGTCCACCCGGCTGATGCAACACGGTGATCTTACCGGGAGAAGGACGAAAATCATTATAAGGATCTTCGGCATTGATCCGACATTCGATGGCATGCATTTCAGGCTCATAATCTTTTCCGCTAATACGCTCTCCGGCTGCAATTAATATCTGTTCTTTAATCAGATCAAAATTAGTTACCTCTTCCGTAACGCAGTGTTCTACCTGAATACGTGTATTCATCTCCATGAAATAGAAGTTGCGGTGCTTATCCACCAGAAACTCAATTGTTCCCACACTCTCATATCCAATGGCAGAAGCCGCTTTTTTAGCAGCATCACCCATGGCTTTTCGCAACTCGGGCGTCATAAATGGCGATGGAGATTCCTCAACCAGTTTCTGATGACGGCGTTGAATAGAGCAATCCCGCTCACTTAAATGACAAACCGTACCAAATCGGTCGCCGGCTACCTGAATTTCAATATGACGAGGCTCTTCTACAAACTTCTCCATGTATATGCCGTCATTTTTAAATGCAGCACCCGCCTCTGTTTTCGCCATATTATAATTGCGCTCCAGCTCATCCTCAGACCATACTACACGCATCCCTTTCCCGCCACCACCTGCCGTGGCTTTTAAGATCACTGGATAACCAATTTCTTTGGCCAGATATTTAGCTTGTTCCAGACTCTCCAATAATCCTTCTCCACCCGGAACTACAGGCACACCTGCTTTGATCATAGTTTCCTTAGCCGTAATCTTATCTCCCATTTTTCTGATCTGCTCTGGGGTGGGGCCAATAAACTTTATGCCACTCAGTCCGCAGATCTCCGCAAACTTTGCATTCTCAGCTAAAAATCCATAGCCGGGATGAATTGCATCTGCATTGGTTATTTCTGCAGCAGCAATGAGGTTGGGAATATTTAAATAAGATTCTGAACCCTGTGGCTTACCAATACAAACAGCCTCATCCGCAAATTTCACATGCAAGCTTTCGCGATCAGCCGTAGAATATACAGCCACCGTTCTGATGCCCATCTCACGGCAAGTACGAATCACCCTTAAAGCAATCTCACCGCGATTGGCGATTAATATTTTTTTAAACATGAAGATCTTTTAAATAAAATGAATGATGAATACCCTGTCAAATACAGCCATTAGCTGGGATCAACAAGAAATAAAGGCTGATCATATTCTACCGGCGACTGATCTTCTACCAGCACTTTAACGATACGACCTTTCACTTCACTTTCTATTTCATTGAAGAGTTTCATAGCCTCAATGATACATACTACTTTACCGGGCACCACCTCATCCCCTACTTCGGCATAGAGGGGTTTATCTGGAGAAGGTTTGCGATAAAAAGTTCCGATCATTGGACTCTTAATAGTAATATACTTGGAAGTATCCTCACCACCACCTACAGGTGGTGTGGGTGTAGCAGGAGCCGCTGCAACAGGCGCAGCCGTAATAGGAGCCGCAACAGGAGCCGCCATTACCGGAGCGCTCATATAAGCTGGAGCTATAATATTATCTTTTTGCTTTAAGGTAATTTTAAACTCACCTTCCTCAATCGTTAATTCACTAAGACTTGACTTGCTGACAAGCTTGATCAATTCCTGAACTTGTTTAATATCCATATTGCTGATTTTGGTTTTAGTTAGAAAATCGAAGGTAATAAAGGATCATAAAAAACGATATTTTTAAGCGTTTTTTGATAAAAAAAGGGCAAAAATGTGGAAAAAATGATGATTTTATCCAATTTTAAGAGAGTTAGTCTTTTACCCTCTCTACATATTCTCCCGACTTGGTATTGATTCTAATCATCTCCCCTTGATTCACAAAAAGAGGTACCATAACCGTAGCTCCCGTCTCAACGGTAGCCGGCTTAAGCGTACGGGTAGCTGTATCCCCTTTTACGCCAGGCTCACTATAAGTAACTTTTACAACGATCTTATCGGGTAACTCCACGCTCATGGGTAATTCCGTTTCCGTATTGATCAGCGCAGAAACCTGATCGCCTTCTTTCAAAAACTGGGGAGCATCAATCAAAGTTTCTTCAACCGTAATCTGTTCAAAGGTTTCATTGTTCATGAAATTATAACCGGTATCATCTTTGTATAAAAACTGAAAATCTTTTCTTTCCACACGCACTGGGTAAATATTATCACCACTATTCCATGTTTGCTCAATACTTCTGCTATTATCTACGCCTTTGAGCTTTGCCCAAACTTTGGCAGCTGCTCTGGCTGTTTTATTTTCTCCAAACTCAATTACTTTATATAAACTGCCGTCTAATTTCAGGATCATACCCCGGCTGATGTCTGATGTATTTGCCATTTTTTTTGATTTAGAAGATGGCAAAGGTAAGGGCAAAAAAACGTTTTTCGTTGTTCGTTTTTCGTTTTTCGTGCCTCCTCCTTTACCTTTGCGACGCCATACATTATTCAAATCATAAAGCAGATTGAAAACCAATTAACAATCCGCTTTCTTAAAAATTTTATCCAATGAAAGTAACAGTAGTAGGTGCAGGGGCCGTGGGTGCCACATGTGCAGACAACATTGCCCGTAAAGAATTATGTTCAGAACTGGTATTGTTAGACATCAAAGAAGGGATTGCCGAAGGAAAGGCACAGGATATGATGCAAACAGCCACCTTGCTGGGATTTGATACTAAAATTGTCGACAGCACCAATGATTATTCAAAAACAGCCAACAGTGATGTGGTTGTGATAACTTCAGGACTTCCCAGAAAACCGGGCATGACTCGTGAAGAGCTGATCGGTGTAAATGCCGGAATCGTAAAAGGTGTTTGTGAAAATGTATTAAAATATTCGCCTAATGCCATCATCATAGTCATCAGTAATCCGATGGATACGATGACTTATCTGGCACTAACTTCTACCGGACTCCCCAAAAACCGCATCATCGGTATGGGTGGTACACTGGACAGCAGTCGCTTTAAATATCAATTAAGTCAGCACTTGGGATGCTCTCCTTCTGATCTCAACGCGGTAGTAGTAGGTGGACATGGTGACACAACGATGATCCCATTGATCAGACTGGCTACCTGGAACAGTGTGCCGGTTACCAAATTTTTATCTGCCGAGCAACAGGAAAAAATTGTAAAAGATACGATGGTTGGCGGCGCTACTTTAACAGCTCTCATAGGCACCAGTGCCTGGTATGCGCCAGGTGCGGCAGGTGCGGCACTGGTAGAAAGCATCTTAAGAGATGAAAAGAAATTATTTACCTGCTGCGTGTCCTTAGATGGTGAATACGGGCAAAAAGATATTTGTCTGGGTGTACCGGTTACCATTGGTAGAAACGGCTGGGAAAAGATCGTCGATTTTGAACTGAATGCGGATGAGCAAGCTGCCTTTAATAAAAGTGCTGATGCGGTACGTAGTATGAATGATGTGTTGAAAACACTGTGATAATTTATTGAAGTGTAATAAAGTCAAAACCTAAAAGTAAGGTGCGGCACAAAACCGCACCTTTTTTCTTCTCAGCCATGTATTACGTAGAAGACGCATCTGGGAATATGGTGATTGAGGTTCTCAAAACCACCGAAATCAGCAAGCCCAACGGACTTGAAAGTCAGTAACCACCGATGCAATCGGCGGATAGAAATACTATGTAATTTTGCAATCCATGTCGCCAAGCAAATCCATCGCCTTTCATACACTCGGATGTAAACTCAACTACTCCGAGACCTCAACTATCAGCAGGCTGATGGAGAAGGAAGGATATGTAAAGAAGGATTTCGATGAGAAGGCAGATGTATATGTAATCAACACCTGTTCTGTAACTGAAAATGCCGACAAGGAATGTCGTCAACTGGTTAGAAGAATTCAGCGAAAAGCACCGGAAAGCCTGGTGGTGATTACCGGATGTTATGCACAATTAAAACCGAAAGAGATTGCCGAAATTCCCGGCGTAGACCTGGTATTAGGTGCGGCGGAAAAATTTAATCTGGCTAACCACATTTCAGAACTAACGAAAGGTGACAGCACTAAAATCTCAAGTTGTGATATAGAAGAAGTTACCGGGTTCAATGCTTCTTATTCAATCAGCGACCGCACCCGTACTTTCTTAAAAGTACAAGATGGATGTGATTATACCTGTGCTTTCTGTACCATTCCTATGGCCAGAGGTAAAAGCAGAAGTGACAGTATTGAGAATGTTGTACGCAATGCAAAAGAGATTGCCGCAAAAGGAAGTAAAGAAATTGTGCTAACCGGAGTGAACCTGGGCGATTTTGGAAAAGGTGCCGATGGAAGCGGATCCGCATCTGTCTTTCAAAGGGAAGAAAACTTTTTTCAATTAATACAGGAACTCGACAAAGTAGATGGAATAGAACGCTATCGCATCTCCTCCATTGAGCCCAATCTGCTGACGAATGAGATCATTGATTTTGTTGCCGGCAGTAAAAAGTTTATGCCGCATTTTCATATTCCTTTACAAAGCGGCAGTGATACCATATTAGCAGCTATGCGTCGCCGTTACAAGTGCGGTCTTTATGAAGATCGTGTAGCATATATTAAACAATTAATGCCCGATTGTTGTATCGGCGTAGATGTGATTGTAGGTTTTCCCGGCGAAACGAATGAACTTTTTGAAGAAACCTTCAACTTTCTCCATCAGCTGGATATTTCTTATCTGCATGTGTTTACTTACTCAGAGCGCGACAATACCCATGCACTGAGCTTAGATGGTATTGTAACTATGGAAAAACGGCATGCTCGTAACAAAATTCTCCGCAATTTATCCTACAAAAAGATGCAATATTTTACTGAGCAGCATCACAACACTTCAAGGCCGGTTCTTTTTGAAGGACATTCCAAAGATGGGATGATGGAAGGATATACAGACAACTACATTAAGATTACCATCCCCTATGATGCAGCAAAAGTGAATCAGATTGTGGAATGGAAGCTTTGATAGATTAATAATTAGAAATTAAGAATTAATATTTCGCTGTTGTACTTATAAAATTATTCAAGCCCAACGGACTTGAAAGTCAGTAACCGCCGATGCAATCGGCGGGCCAGAACAATAAAAAACCCCGATGAATGATCGGGGTTAATCATGTAAACATTATTAATTAAAATTGAACTACTTCGTTATTTTAACATTGTCTATCTGCCAAGTGGTTGTTTTACCTGTTCCACCATCATATCTGTAGGCGATATAAACTTTTTTGCCAAGATATGAATTCAAGTTAATGGTTCCTGTTTTCCAGTTTGGCGCAAAACCAGATGTAGTAGGCCCTGCAAACAAGGTTGGGTTAGCTATTGAGGAAGCTAAGGTTGTCCAAGTGGAAGACCAAGGGGTTTCAGAACCTGCATAATCAGTAGATATTAGCACAGTTAGAGATGCTCCATTATTGAAAGCGTCTTTTGTCTGAAAAGAAAGATTTGCCGTAGATCCGGTAATAGTAATGGCTGGCGTAACTAACCAAGAGGTAACAACAGGCGGGTTGCCAGGCGCCTGAAATGCCGTTACTTGAGCATATCTATTATTACTAAATAATGCACCTTTATACTTAATACCTCCGGCTTCGGAAATGTTTTTCCAACCGGCTAGGCTGATATCACTTCCACTTACTGTCCCTTCGAAGGTTTCTTCAAAAATACTACAACGCCCCTCGGTGAATTTCACATCGGAAGTATCTCTTAAGATTAATTGTTTTTTATCACGACTTGTGAGCATATATACCGTATAAATCGCAAGCAAACTTCCATTGCCTGATGGCACTTTCACCCCCGCAAAATTGGAATACCCACTAGTGCGAATATTAATTGTTCCTCCAGTGCAATTCTTAATAGGAAGATTAACCGTTTCTTTGTAGGCAGAGGTATCAGAGTAGGTTTGTGTAGTATCAGAAAATTCGAAATCATTCAGTCTGATGAGTGTACCTAATAACGGATCTTGCATGTTATTATCAATCAGCTGACTTAACGAAGTAATAACAGTAGTATCCACCTTATTATTTAATGA
>JBKCGY010000104.1:0-13141 GCA_046303015.1 Bacteroidota bacterium
AAGGTGTGCCTTATCATTTTAGTAAAATGGAGGAAGGTTATCCGGTCTATCAACAGGTTTTTTCTGATAAATTGGGTTTCCAGCCCAACCTCTCCATACTGGATCTGATTATGAATGAGGGGCCTGCAGCAAGCAATTATCTAAAAAAACTAGCCGAATATCACTTTAGTAATTCAGACCAACCTGCGGTTTGATCTCGTTTATGCAATTCTCAGCGGGTTTAATTATCGGATCTGGCCACTTCCCCTTAGTATCCATTTCTCAGTAACCAACTTTTCCAGAGCAAATGGACCCCGTGCGTGCAGTTTTTGGGTGGAAATACCTACTTCTGCTCCTAATCCGAACTCCTCTCCATCGGTAAAACGGGTGCTGGCATTATGATATACTGCTGCCGCATCTACCATTCGTAAGAATTTTTCAGCTGATTTTTTATCCTTAGTTACAATCGCTTCGCTATGTCGGGTACCATGTTTTTCGATATGTTTCAATGCTTCATCAAGATTTTTGACCACTTTAATGGCACAGGCCATAGATAAAAATTCTCTGTAATAATCGTTTTTTGAAGCTTTATGTAAATGGGGGTAGCCTTTAAGCAAGGTGTAACTTTTGGCATCTGTATATAATTCGACTTGCTTTTTAATAAAAGTTGGAATAAGGGCTTTGAAAAATGCAGGGGCAATAGCCTCATCTATAATAATTGTATCTAGCGCATTGCATACAGATGGCCTTTGGGTTTTCGCATTGACTACAATATTTACAGCCATGGGGATGTCGGCAGATTGGTGTATATAGGTGTGGCAAACACCTGCTCCGGTTTCAATAACCGGCACCTGGCTATTTCTTCTGACAAACTCAATTAGACCGTTGCTCCCCCTGGGAATGATCACATCAATATGTTGGGTCGCCGTAAATAATAGATTTACAACATCCCGGTCGGGTGGCAATAGATATACGATCCCTTTAGGAATTTTATGATGCGTAAGTACTTTGTGAATGATTTTAATAATAGCCTGATTGGTATAATCGGCATCTTTACTTCCTTTTAGTATGCAGGCATTCCTACTTTTCAGGCATAGGGTACTGATGTCCGCCACTACATTGGGCCGGGATTCAAATATAGCTGCTACTACACCCAGTGGGGTGGTGATCTTTTCAAGTTCAATCCCATTCCCCAGCTTTCTTTTCGCTAACACCTGACCGGCAGGATCTTTTAATGTAACCACCTTTAAAATACTTCCGGCAATGGACTTTAGTCTTGATTCATTTAATAAAAGCCGGTCGTATAAAGAGCTGCTTTTATCCATTTTTGCCAGATCTTTTGCGTTGGCTTTGAGTATATCTTCTGTATTATTTATTAATGCTTTGGCAATATCTTTTAAGATCAGATTGATCTTTTGGGTACTCAATTCCTGCAGGATCATTCTTTGTGAATGGGCAAGTGCCATGTTACGCTCAATAGTCTTTGTAGCCTCCATAAAAAAGGGATTATGGTTTGATTAGAATATCACAATATCATCTGCATGCGCCGCAATGCTATTTTTAATTTTTTGTTGGGCCATGATGTTTGACTGACTGAGTCTGGTTTTGGCCACTCCTATGATTTCTCCTGCTTCATTCATCAACTGAACAACCTGACCTTCCTGAAAACTACCTTCAGTGCGGTTGATCCCAACAGTGAGCAGACTTTTCCTGGAGAGCAGGGCTTTTTCTGCCCCTGCATCTACATGTATTTGTCCGACAGTAACAGATCCGCTCAGCAGCCATTTTTGACGAGCTTTAAGATCGGATCGGGAAGCTTTAAAAAAGGTTCCTCTTTGTTGCAATAGGGTTTCGCTGAGCGGTTTTTTACCATTCAGTCCGGTCATATATACCTCGATACCAAGAGAAGTTGCCAGTTGAGTAAACGTGATTTTAGAAAGCATGCCACCTAGACCAACGGCTGATTTTTCAGTGCTTATATAAGATAATATACGGTCATCAATCTTATTTACAAGAGGGATCACTTTCTTATTATGATCGAGCAGGCCATTACTGGAAGTGCACAACATCATTTTATGCGCATTGAATCCGATAGCAAGCAGGGTAGCCAGTTCATCATTATCTGAAAATTTCAGTTCATGGTTGCTGACGAGGTCATTTTCATTTACAATGGGGAGGATATTGTTTTCCCAAAAGGTTTCAAAGGTGTTTTTGAGTTGTAAGAACTGATTTCGGTTGCTGAAGTGGTGTCTTTCGCAAAGAGCCTGAGCTACAGCAATATCATATTTATGAAAATATTTCTGATAAAGCTGAATAAGGATTGGATTGCCGATGGCGGCAGCCGCTTTTCTTTCCGTTAGCGTACCCTTGTATTGCTTTAATAAATGCTTGCCGCTGCTTACTGCCCCACTACTAACTAGGATGATGCGGTAATCATACATCAGTGCGGCAATTTCTGTCGCAATTTTTCGGATGATTAAGGCATTTGTTTTGCCATTTTTCCCCGTTAAAACTGCTGAACCTAATTTGATGACCAGAATCTGTTTTTTCATCAGGCAGCAAAAATAGACAGCAGAAGGGAAACAAATGTTATTCAATTCCTTATTTATTAAAGTCTATAAAAAAAGTAGACAATTTTACGAGTAATCCTATGCATACTCATTTAGGTGCTTTATCTTTGCGGTCAATTATGGCAATACTTACAGGGATTAACACGCATGGGGACTATGGGCTGACGATTACGGATGCGGCAGGTAACATGATGCAGACCGATATACCTATTGAACAGGGGGGTACAGGAGGGGGGGTACGTCCGATGCAGGCAGTATTGGCGGCATTAATCGGGTGCAGTTCTGTTGATATTGTCGGAATTTTAAAAAAACAGAAACAAGAAATCACTTCTTTAAAGATAGAGGTGGATGGAGAGCGGGAGCCAGGTAAAGAGCCTTCGCTTTGGAAGACTGTACGCTTGCGTATCATATTGGATGGGCAGATCGATCCTGCGAAAGCGCATAGGGCTACAGTTCTATCGATGGAAAAATATTGTTCCGTTGCTGAAACCCTAAGAAGAGCTGGTGCGGAAATAACTTTTACAGTTGAAGTCAATGGTCAGCCCTTTCAACCTTAACTCATAATATATAATATATATGTCTCAACATCCTGAAACCCGTGCCATTCGTTTGCAAATGGAAAGAACGGCTCAGAAAGAACACAGTACTCCACTTTTTCTGACCAGTAGTTTTGTGTATGACTCTGCAGAAGATATGGCGGCGGCATTTATGACAGACTCCCCGGAAGCCAATATCTACTCTCGGTTTTCCAATCCTACTGTAGATGAATTTATTGCAAAAATTGCAGCACTGGAGGGTACGGAAACAGGTATTGCAACCGGAACCGGTATGGCTGCAATATTTTCTACATTCATGACTTTTTTGAGCAAGGGAGATCATATTATTTCTGCTTCTGCAGTCTTCGGTTCTACGCATACCATTCTGACCAAATATTTACCAAAGTGGGGGATTGATTCTACTTATTTTGATATGAATAAACCGGAAGAAATAGAATCACTCATAAGACCGAATACTAAAATGCTATATGTGGAGACGCCTTCTAATCCGGGATTGGATATTCTGGATATGGAAGTTGTATCTGCACTATGTAAAAAGCATAATATCATTTTTGTGGTAGATAATTGTTTTGCTACACCTGCCGTACAACAACCTTTTAAGTATGGCGCGGACCTGGTGGTGCATTCGGCGACTAAGTTTATTGATGGACAAGGGCGAGTGTTAGGGGGCGTAGTAGTAGGACGAAAGGAATGGATCCAGCCGATGTATCTATTTGTCAGAAATACGGGACCCTCTATGAGCCCGTTCAATGCCTGGGTATTATCTAAAAGCCTGGAAACATTGTATGTTCGGATGGAGAAGCATGCTGATAATGCTTTGAAGCTGGCCAAGCATTTGGAGGCGCATCCTAAGCTTTCAAAAGTGAAATATCCTTTTCTGCCTACGCATCCGCAATATGAAATTGCGAAAAAACAGATGAGCAATGGGGGAGGGATAGTAACCTTTGAACTGAAAGGCGGATTGGAGAGTGGCGTACGTTTTCTCAATGCCTTGAAAGTGTTGAGTGTTACCAATAATCTGGGTGATTCCAGAACGATAGCTTCTCATCCTGCATCTACCACTCATTCCAAATTAAATATGGAAGAGAAAAAAGCAGTAGGTATAACAGATGGATTGGTTCGAATTTCAGTGGGGCTTGAGCATATTGAAGATATTATACAGGATATAGAGCAGGCTTTGGATCAGGCATAAAAAAGAAACCCCGGTAGAAACCGAGGTCGGATATAACCTGATAAAACCAAAACGTGTTATTTTAGAGAACCGCTAAGGGTTCTGAGTCTTTTACTTTTTTAAGGAGCATGATATAGCCGCAACAGTCTTTTTTATCTTTATTTACTTGAACGGGTTTGATCATGTGCCATTCGGTATGGTTGGGTTGAAAATCATAGCTGATAATATTTCCCTGAGAGTAGCCATATAATTTCTGATAATACACTTGTTTTTCATCGTAATCGTACATTCTTACTTCATGAAGCTTGCTGGAAGGATCTCCGATGAAAACGATCTGATACCAGTTGCCTTCGTTTAAGGGAACAACTACCGGCATTTCATATTCGCTTTCCATAGTGATGCTGGCTTCTTTGAGTAAAACAAATCCGTTTTGTGAGAATGATTTTTTGATACTGTCAATCTGTGAGGAGATGGTGGCATTGGAGCAACTCCTTGAGTGTATCACATCCTGTGCGGAACTGTGAATACTGATGATGGCAAGTAGAATGAATATCAGGTTTTTCATTCGTGTACGGATTTTAAATTTTTGCATCTTGATTAGAGATGCTTAGGATACGATGACGATGTAAAAGTAATAACCCTTTTTATTCCTGCAACATTTCCTGATCGATTCCTTTTAAATTTAAGGGTTCACCCTTATGTCTGTCAATGAAGGTGAAATTATGTTAAAGCATTTCAGGGCTTATACGTGTGATATGCGTTTGCCTGTGCCGTACAGGTAATGACTACATCATTGATGCAAACATGAGAGGGGAGTGAGGTTGTATAGTAGATCATATTGGCAACATCTACAGCTTGTAGTGCCTCATATCCTACATATACGGCTTTTGCTTTTTCCGTGTCACCCTTAAGTCGTACCAGAGAAAATTCGGTTTCTGCAGCACCCGGATGAATGGCAGTTACTTTGAAGGCATGCTTAAGAAGATCAATACGCAGTGATTTACTAATGCTGTCTACGGCTGCTTTGCTTGCACAGTAAACGTTACCTCTTTCATAAACCTCTTTTGCGGCTACAGAGCCAATATTGATAATATGTTTTTGTTGCCCTTGTAAAAGAAAAGGCAGAAAAGCGCGGGTAACATAGAGAAGTCCTAATACATTAGTCTGTATCATATTTTCCCAATCATCCATATTGGCTTCATCAAATAGATCTCTTCCTGCTGCCAATCCTGCATTATTGATAAGAATATCAATTTTTTGCCACTCTTCCGGAAGTGAATTCGCGGCCTCATATACAGATAGTTTATCTCTGACATCAAAGTCGACTATCATGGAATCGGTATGATATTTTTCTTTTAATTTTTCTGCTAAGGCTACCAGTTTATCTTTTCTCCTGGCGTTGAGGATGATTCTGTATCCGTTTTGGGAAAACACCTCGGCGCAAGCTGCACCAAAACCAGAACTGGCACCGGTGATCATGACTGTTTTTAGTTCCATAGGGTGAAGTTAGTAATGTTGTTTGAGCAAAAAAAAGTCCCGTAATTATTTACGGGACATCTTGTTTCGAGTTGCGGACCGGACGGGACTCGAACCCGCGACCTCCGCCGTGACAGGGCGGCATTCTAACCAACTGAACTACCGATCCAAAATTAGGAGTGCAAATATAAAGCATTATTAAGTGTATTTTCAAAATAATTATCATTGAAAAGTTGTAAAAATAAGATATGACCCGCCAGCTTAAGTATATTTGCTGCCCACAATTATTAGTATGTTAAACGTCGGATTATTTGGGGTAGGGCACCTGGGCAGGATTCATCTAAAAAACTGGCTGGAAATTAAAGATGTTCGGTTATGTGGATTTTATGATCCTGATCAAAAAACGGCTCAAGAGATCGTTACTCAGTATAATATTCCTTATTTCTCGGATCCACAGGAATTGTTGCATGTTGCCGATGCCGTTGATATTGTCGCTCCAACTAATTATCACTATGATCTCTGCGAACTGGCCATTAAAGCGGGCAAACACATTTTCGTGGAAAAGCCCATGTGTGATTCCATGGAACAGGCTCAAAGTTTGATCAAACTGGTAAAAGAAGCGAATATAAAATTTCAGGTAGGACATGTAGAAAGGTTCAATCCTGCCTTTCTTTCGGTGCATAATGTACCAATCGATCCCATGTTTATTGAAGTGCACCGTCTGGCACAGTTTAATCCAAGGGGTACTGAAGTAAGTGTGATTTTAGATTTAATGATTCACGATATTGATATTGTACTGAAACTGGTAAACAGCGAAGTAAAACAGGTGCATGCCAGTGGAGTTGCCGTAATGACAAGCACACCTGATATTGCTAATGTTCGTATAGAATTTAATAATGGTTGTGTGGCTAATCTGACCAGCAGCAGAATCAGTATGAAGAAAATGCGTAAGATCCGGATCTTTCAACGTGATGCCTATATTGGGATTGATTTTCTTGAAAAAAAATCAGAGATCATTCGGATGAACGTATCCGACCAAAATGCAGCTCTAAATTTTGATATCGAAACCAGGGAAGGGAAAAAATCTATAGCGGTCATTCATCCTGAAGTACAGGAAGCTAATGCCATTCGGCTTGAGCTCGAATATTTTCGGGATGCAATATTGCTTAATCGACCGGTTCCTGTATCGGAATTGGATGGCTTCAGAGCCATGGATGTAGCCCACCAGATCTTACAACAGATTCAAAAAGCATCTAAGTATTAATATGGTCCAAAAAGGAAGGATAGCGGTTTTGTGGTATTTATTTGCCGATTGGCTGGCGGCTATCCTTACCTGGATATTTTTTTATATAACCCGGATGATTTTATTAGGTCAGCCATTATCTGTATCGGATATCATTACCGATACCCATTTTATATTGGCCTTAGCCTTTATCCCACTAGCTTGGCTGATCTTGTTTCATCTTTTTGGCGCCTATAAAAATCTTTATAATAAATCCAGATTTAAAGAACTGACCTTTACATTCGTTTGCAGTTTATTAGGTTCGATGATCTTGTTCTTTGTGTTGATCCTGGATGACCAAATTGCCGACTTTACCTATTATTACTATGAATTCATAGCCCTCTTCATTTATCAATTTACAATTACCTGGTTTTTCAGATGGATCATTCTCGCCCGAATAAAAAAACAATTCATTCAGGGAGATGTACAGATTCATGCATTGATCATAGGTTCCGGAAATCAGGCCGTTAAACTCTTTGAGGATGTTACCAAGGCCAAAGATGTACATGGCATTCGTTTCTCAGGCTATATAACCCTTCCCGGGGAAGAGCAAAAGGCACTATCTACAAAATTGCCACTTTTAGGAGATATAGATTCCCTGTATGAAAATGTAAAAAAATATCATATAGAACAGGTGGTCATTGCTGTGGAAAATCATCAGGAAGATGTATTGGAAAGAACATTGAATCTGCTGAGCGAACTAGATGTACAGATCAAATTGTTGCCCAATTCTCTGGCTATTTTATCAGGATCCGTTAGAACCAGTAATGTTTTGGGAACTGCATTGGTAGAATTGCACAACGGGATGATGAGTGAATGGCAGTCGAATATTAAGCGATTGATCGATGTGGTTATTTCGGTTTTTTCTTTGTTGATTATATCCCCTTTTCTGTTGTTTGTTGCATTAAGAGTCAAATTGTCTTCACCGGGTGCTATCCTATATTCTCAGGAGAGAATTGGATTTAAAGGGAAACCTTTCCGGATATATAAGTTCAGGTCGATGTATGTAGATTCTGAGATAAACGGGCCTATGCTCTCATCTGAAAACGATAGAAGGATTACTCCCTGGGGCAAGATCATGAGAAAATGGCGTATCGATGAATTGCCTCAATTCTTTAATATACTGATTGGTGATATGAGCTTGGTAGGACCCAGACCGGAAAGAAAATATTTTATTGACCAGATACTTATGCAAACTCCCTATTACAGATATCTTTTTAAAGTTAAGCCCGGTTTGACTTCCTGGGGTATGGTAAAATTTGGTTATGCTGAAAATGTAGAACAAATGATTGAACGTAGTAAATATGATTTGGTATACATAGAAAACGTATCGCTTGCCCTCGATTTTAAAATTATCATTCATACCTTTCGTCTTATCTTTCTCGGGAAAGGTAGATAAGCATCTTTCATACTTTTCTCTTTTGTTATCCCGCAAAACAACGCTCATTCCATTTCTATTCTTATCTTTATTTTTATTGAATGGCTATGCAAAAGACCATATCTTTTTTTGTTTTTATTTTTTCTTTTCTTTTATCGAATGCTCAGCATCCATACTGGCAACAAAAAGTTGATTTTACGATCCAAGTTCAATTAAATGATGAGAGCCATACCCTGGATGGCTTTGTTAAAATGAACTATGTCAATCATTCGCCCGACACGTTACGATATATATGGTTTCATCTCTGGCCTAACGCATACAAAAATGATAAGACGGCCTTTAGCGATCAACTCCTTGAAAATGACAGGACAGATTTCTATTTTTCAGAAAGCAATGACAGAGGTTATATCAACCGCCTGGATTTCAGAGTGAATGAATTGTTGGTGAAAACGGAGGACCATCCTGAACATATTGATATCATAAAACTCATCTTACCGAAACCCTTATTACCTCAGGATTCGATTCTTATAACCACACCCTTTCATGTACAATTGCCCAAAAACTTTTCAAGGGGTGGGCATATAGGAAAGTCTTATCAAATTACACAATGGTACCCCAAGCCCGCTGTTTACGACAGCAAGGGCTGGCACCCCATGCCTTATCTGGATCAGGGTGAGTTTTATGCGGAATTCGGAGATTTCAAGGTGGATATTACTTTGCCGCAGACTTATAAAGTTCTGAGCAGCGGCAATTTGTTGAATCCCGAAGATGATATTTTTCTGAAGACCTTACAACCTGTGAGGTCTCCTAATACCATTTCTCTTTCTACAGATCCGAGACCCCAGGTTCCTCTCAAAACCTTACGGTTTGAACAAAACAGTATTCATGATTTTGCATGGTTCGCTTCTCCTGATTATGAAATAAAAAAAGATAGTATCGTGTTGCCTTCGGGAAGGGTCGTAATATTATATGCGGCCTTTTTGCCTGCGCAAAAAAACATATGGGCGGGCGCTATGGTGGATATGAAAGAAGCGCTTTTGCAAAGAAGCAAATGGATAGGAGAGTACAACTACGATATCTTATCTGTTGTTCATGTCCCTACCAAGTATAATGGTGGCATGGAATATCCCTGCATAACGGCGATCTCAACGACAAATTCCGAGAAAGAACTACAGGAAGTGATTGCGCATGAAATTGGCCACAACTGGTTTCAGGGTATGATCGGCAACAATGAACGGAGTTATGCCTGGATGGATGAAGGATTAAATACTTATTATGACCGAAGATTTAAAAGTGTTCAGCATCATAAGATTGATCTCTTGACAGAGTCTCTGACTCAAATGTTGTCTTTAACCTATAAACATTTAAAAATTGATCAGCCTGTAAATACGCCCTCATCCTATCTTTCATCTACCAATTATTATTTATCATCCTATTACAAACCGTCCCAGCTATTTGAATACATTGAAAAAAAAATGGGTAGGCGGGCATTCGATAGTGCCATCCAAACGTATTTTGATCAATGGAAATTCCGTCACCCACAGCCTGAAGATCTTTTTGCCGTCTTACAATCTTACACACCTTATTCTTTAGATACGATCATTTCTTTTTTTAATAAAAAAGGGTTATTCCCTTTTGAAAGAAAAGAAAAATTACGCCTTGGTTTTTTAGGCGCAAAAACCTTTGCACATAGCAATACCATTATGGCTACTCCTTTGCCTGCTTATAACAGGTATGATGGATTTATGATAGGTGGTATGTTTACCAATTATCAATTACCTCCCAAACGGTTTCAGTTTTTATTGGCACCCTTATATGGTACGAAAAGTAAATCCATGAATTATGTTTTCCGTTTGGGTTATACTTTTTTCCCGGAAAATATTTTTAGCCGGATTCATTTCTCTTTATCCGGTATGAAATTCAATACGGATGATTTTACGAGCGAGAATAATAGAAAATATATCACCGGATTTCAAAAGATTGTTCCATCTGTTAAATTCATTCTTCAGAATAGTGATCCGAGAAGTAAAATGGAAAGATTCATTCAATGGAAATCTTTTTGGATAGAAGAAGGTCGTTTGCGATTTAGTTCTGATGGTGTTGAGGGGGGTGGACGAGTACTCAATATACGACAAACCTCACAGAACAGATGGCTTCATCAACTTCAGTTTGTATGGAAAAATACCAGAGTATTATATCCGTATCAACTGAATGCCATGGCAGAACGTTCTACTGATTTTACCCGTTTGAGTTTTACGGGTATTACCTATCTGAATTATAATCAGAAGGAAGGAGCAAAGGTTCGTTTTTTTGCAGGAAAGTTTCTGTATAACGGTACCGTTACGTCTACAAAATTCTTTAGTACGAGTCCGTTTCATTTGAATCTTACGGGACCCAGAGGCTTTGAAGATTATACGTACAGCAATTATTTCATCGGAAGAAATGAATTTGAAGGTTTTGCCTCTCAACAAATCATGATGCGTGACGGAGGATTCAAGGTTAGGACCGATCTGCTGGCTGATAAAATTGGTAAAACAGACAACTGGCTTATGGCGATGAATTTTGTGAGTGATATACCGGAACGATTCAATGTATTAAATGCCCTTCCTGTGAAGATTCCTCTTAAATTATTTTTGGATATCGGTACGTATGCAGATACGTGGCAGGAAGGATATCAGGGCAGTAAGATCCTTTATAATGCAGGGTTGCAGATTCCATTGCTCAATAATATCGTTCAGGTATATGTCCCTCTATTATATTCGAAAGTGTATCGCGATTATATCAATTCTACGATCACAGGAAATAAATTGCTGAATACAATCTCATTCAGTATTGATATCCAGGAATTGACTTTAAAAAAGCTGGATAAAAATTTGCCTTATTGATGGGGGTTGTCCGATACATATCACACAAGGATATTGATGAAAAAAAATGGGATGCATGCATTGCGCATTCTCCACAGGGGCTGGTATACGCATATAGCTGGTATTTGAATATTATGTCACCGGAATGGGGGGCATTGGTTTTAGAGGATTATGATGTCGTAATGCCGCTGACAGGAAGGCGGAAATGGGGTATACATTATTTATACCAGCCGGCTTTCTGTGCAGAGTTGGGTGTTTTCTCTAAAGAGGAGATCAGTGCCGAAGTTGTGCTTAGTTTCCTGCAACAAATCCCTCTCCGCTATCAATACATTGATATTTGTTTGAATAGAAGTAATAGGTGCGAATGGGATGGTCATCCCTTCACGCTTCGCAGGAATTATATTTTGCCGTTGAAGGCATCCTATACAGAGATCTATACCCATTATTCCGAAAATCACAGAAGAAATCTCAAGAAGGCAGTACGCAATGGTTTGAGATTTGATGATAAGATTGATATTCATATTGCGCTCGCTTTATCAAGAACAAAACTTGAGGGTATCTCTTCTTATTCTGATCAGGATTGGAAGGGGTTGGAACAATTATTTTCTAAGGGCCTTTCACAACAAGCCGCTTGCTGTGTAGGTGTCAGAGATAGGGATGATCAATTGTTAAGCGCCGCCCTGTTTTTTTATTCGCATAATAACTGGTATTATATTGTTGCGGGAACAACAAAGGAAGGTAAGGTAATGGGGGCCTCGCATTTTCTGGTCGATCAGTTTATATGTCAACATGCCGGCACCGAAACATTTCTCGATTTTGAGGGGAGTGATGTGGACTCAGTAGCCTTATTCTATAAAGGATTTGGGGCTGAAGATATGTCTTATCCCTCTTTGGTTGTTAATCGTTTGCCTATTTGGATAAGATGGATGAAAGCGTAGGGCTTAGGATTTGTCTGCTTTTTTGGTTCTTTTAATAACTTTAAATGATTTGAGTTCTTCTGCGCTTATATGTCCATTGTGATTATGCTTATGCTTGTAGATGTCTTTGAAAATATCCTGCATTTTTACATCGAGGGATTCTGTTATCATGAACACATGATAAATACTGGTGTTTATCTTACCCAATTCTATACGGCTTAGTTGTGTGTATTCCAGTCCGGCATTATGTGCGGCTTGTTCAATGGTTAAACGCTTTTTGAGGCGAATTTCCCGAATTTTCTTGCCAACAAGTTTGGTGACTTCTTCTTTTGTAAGGTGCATATAACAAAAATGGTTAATTGACAGATAGCTGACAATGGCAGATATGCCATAGTGTATGAATATTTAAAAAGAAAGGGGTTTCATTTGTATAAAAAGTTGCTTTTTTTGATCTGCAACCTTGCAAAAGTTATAGCCCATCTGGTAGTGTGATCAGGTTTTGGCTGAGGGGTATGACTTTAGGCTGGTTGCGGGATCCATTGATATAATATTGGTTTGCAACAGAAAGATGTAGTTTTTCTGAGAAGGCCTGTCTTATCCTGGAACATTTTTCATGAACTGAATTGGAACGCATGTCAGTCAGGTCTTTAATACTTTGCTTCATTTGTTCGAGGTTCAGTCGGTTACCGATTTTTGCATATATAGCTAAAATATCCTTGCGATGTTGAGTCAATTCTTTAAGTCGGATACCTTCCGGATGTTTGAGGATGAAGATATATAGCGTTTTGGGTAAGGGAGTGAGGCAGATTTCGAGGTTTTTGTAGTCGGGTAACCATATTCTGAATTGCTCATCAATTACCAATTTACTAAGGGTAGGGGCTGGATTTTTAAGAGATGCCATAGGTGATCAATATTATGGGTTAGTTAGATAAGAATGAGGCAGATTT
>JBKCGY010000105.1:0-10722 GCA_046303015.1 Bacteroidota bacterium
AGAATTGTGCTTTTGGCAAGCAAACGATTCAAGATCATAATCAATAGTTTAGGTTTTAATTTGATAAATCGTTGTAAAATAGTGATTTATTGGCGCGTAAATTTATAATAATTTTTTAATACTGATTTAATTTTTATTTAGCGTTGAATCTCAAGTTTCAAGTTATTGAACAACCACCTTTTGCGTCAGTTGTTGATTTCCAATATTTAACTGTAGAAAATAGGTTCCGGCTGGTAATCCCTCCGTTTTCATACCAAGACTTTCCATATTGGCAACCTGAACGCCCTTCAGTTGAAATCCAAGATTTTTAGAATAAAGTTGCTGACCCTGAATATTCAATAATCTGAAATTCACATTACCACTATTCGTAAGTTCGTACCGAACAGTGGATCCTTTTTGTAAGGGATTGGGGAAAACTGATAAAGAAAACTTTTGATCGCTGGTAAGGGGATTGTCAACATTAGTTACCAATCCACCTGAAATATTCTGATCAATAAATACCCTGTACTCCCCTGGGTTCAGGGTGATATTTTGAGGTGTTCCAAACGCATTGAACGTTCCACCTCTTGTATAATCATAATAAGTGCCGGAAGTAGGGAAAGTAATGCTGGTAGTTACCTGATTCACGTTAAAATTGGCAACAGTCACCATTTTAAGTGTAGAGTGATTGATCACAACTTTCTTTACAAGACTTGGGCCTAGGTCCGAAGAGCCATCTACGATGGTATTATTGTTAAATGCATTCGGCTTTTGTAAGCGCAGATTCATCATGGCTGCATTAGCATCATACAGGCGACGACGCCAGTTGGGAACCGGTGTAGTCCAGTAGTTCCAGCGAACCGGTTTGGGACTGGTACGGCAACTGGTATTTATGGTGCCGTTTTCACAATAATTAATGGAGAAATCGTAGCCAACCTCCCCAAACTGCCAGATCATCTTAGGACCTGGGATAGAAAACATAATGGCAGACATTGCCTCTGTACGAGCAAGTGCTGTTTGTAAATCCCTTGTGTTGTGTGAGGGGTTCGAGGTATTCCCGTTATTGAGATTGCTATACATAACCCTTTCTTCATCATGGCTTTCGGCATAGGAGATCAGGCCGGGCTTATCCCGAATAAAACCTACTCTGCCAGGATCACCGTTGTTGGTCCACGCGCCGCGATACATCCAATAAGCACGGGAAACAATAGCATTACTATTAGAAAAACCCAGTGTGTTTTCAGTAAAATTTTGAGTCATTTTACCCCAGAGTAACATGCCATTGGCGGCAAGCTCGTACTCTTCATCATCCGCACCCAGGTGCTCAAGAATACAGTATGAACCGGGCCAATTAGATTGCATATACCCGCTATAATCTTTCCAGATGTCTACACGACCCTGATTATACTGACCCCATAAATTTACATCACTATAGAACTGAGTTGTAAACCCTTTACTCAAATCCCAGCGGAAACCATCCAGCTTATATTCTGTAAGCCAGTACTCTATGAAACGCTTAGTGAGATTTTTAACAATCGTTTCTGTGTGCTTCAGATCATTATATACATTAAAAGGGTGTTGTCCTACCGGATACATGTAAGGGTTGTCATTAGTAGGCTGACTAGTCGCTTTATTCCACCACATGGTGGCTAGAGGAGATTGGCCGGTTGCGTGATTCAATACGGCATCTATAACTACTGCAATACCCAGACGATGGGCATCATTGATAAATTCTTTAAAAGCCTGTTTTGTACCATACGCTTTATCCAACGCAAAATAATAAGATGGATTATAGCCCCAGCTATTATTGCCGTCAAATTCATTCACCGGCATCAACTCGATACAGTTTATTCCAAGTCGTTTCAAATATACCAGCGTATCTTTTAATTGGGTATATGTTTGGGCAGCAGAAAAATCTCTGATCAGCAATTCATATACATTCAAATTGTATTTGTTGGGACGCTGATAAGTCTGATCGGTCCAGTTGAATGTTTCACCCGAACGAATCACACCCACAATTCCTCCGGTTGTTCTTCCTTCAGGATAAGCAGGCATGTTGGGGAAGGTGGTTGCAGGTATAAACTTATCGTTAAACGGATCCAATACCAATTCTGTATAAGGATCAGCCACGCGAATGCTATCGTCCACAATATATTGATAACGATAGTATTGACCCGGCGTAATTCCGGTAATACGAGCCCAGAAGAAATTGCCGTCTTTGGTCATCTGACCGGAACAAGTTTGCTGCCAGTTATTAAAATCTCCGATGATGCTCACTCTGTTCTTCCCAGGTGCATTTAAGATAAAAACGGCTTCCGTGTTGTTATTTTGATAGGTTATCCCTTCTCTAAGGCCGGTCGGACGAGGTCCAGTAGGGTATAAAGCAGGGGCACGAAACCAGGCAACTGTATCTCTTACCGTAGAGGTTTCTATGGCTTCCAAAGTCAAATTTTGTTCGCAGGTAGTTGTAACACTTGCCGTTCCGCTAACCGTTGTGTTTGAAGAAGCTGTCGCGGCAGTAGTTCCGTTGAATCGCACAGTAAGATTTGCAGATCTATTGGAAACGGCCGTAAAAGGAACTGAAGTAGTTGAAGCACTAATGGGCTCCGGTATGGGATTGAACATAGGCTGCATGGCTGGTGTCACAAATTTTGCAGCAAAAGCACCGGACTGATATACTTGTATATACATATCACTTCCATCTATGTTGGCCAGTTTTTTTGACCCATCTCCACTTCTAAAAAGAATATTGATCTTGAGAATTGTTTCTCCAGCAGGCACACCATAGTAAGCACGAATGTTTGCAATGGTAAAACTCCATCTGTTGTTGCCCAAGGAAGTAGCCAGTAAAGAAGGGTTGGGGACTGTGAAATTCTGGTTGAACTTTACATATTTCCAATCTGTACTGTTTGTACTTAAATTAGTTGTTACCCCTGTATGAACATACACATCAGAGGCAGTATGATTCAATAAGCCACGATTTCCTTTGGAGGCATCAGCAATAATAACGATTGTACTTGCATCCGTAGGGAAAGGCACATCTACAGATAATAATTGAGCATTCAATTGTGAAGAAAAGATAGAGAGAATAAATCCAAAAACTACGAGACCAAAATTTTTCATATAGAAGTATGATTTAGAGTACCAAATTTAAATGGTTAGCTTGAATAAACCGACAAATGATTCACGGTAATTTGAAAAAAATTTAATGCTAATAACCGTTAGCCTCAAACTGTTTAACATTATTGATTGAATAGTGAATTTTTTTTAAAGGGTTCTTAATAAATTCTTAATGCGAAATCGTTTACAACCAACCCTTTTGTTCTTCTAAACCCACATAGACCCCCTCCTCCCTGATCTCAACGGGATAGGTTTTGAGATAATAACCCTCACCACTCACATTTCTCCCATTGCAGGAATCAAAGCGATAACGATGCAAAGGACATACAATATGCCCCATGGCATCCAACCATCCGGCGGCCATCCGGCCGCCGGCATGCGGACATTTATGGGCACAACCGAATAACTTTTCTTTATAATGGCCTACACATATTGGCTTCTGGTTGACCATTATCTCAACCATTGCGTTTCCCGAAGAGAATAACTCCTCTTTACTCTCTGCCACCTTATACCATTTGTATTTTTTATCAGACATATCCGGAAGATTATCTTTTAAGTTTAAAGCTAGTAATGTTCGGGGTTAGTTAAAAAAGTTATCGTGTTATCAGTCTCGCCTAAGGCAAGACGTTGTCGTGATGTCGTGATTAAAGACAATCAGTCCGCTATGCAGTCGGATGCAGCCCGACAACCAAGACAGCTATATTCTGTGTTCTGACTTTTGACGCCATGTATGGTACAACCATTAATAAAACCCCGTCTTATACGGATACCTTATCGCATACAGCTCCTTCACTTTTTCCAGGATGGTATGCCGCAATCCATCCATATTTTTTCTTTCCAGTGCCGATACAAATACACACTGTCCCTGTGTTTCATGCTCCCATCTCGAGCGAAGTTCATGCAAGATCACAGACTTAGTCTCGCTATCCAACCATTCATCAAAATGATTTTTCTCAAATAGATCCATCTTATTGAATATCGTCACAACCGGCTTGTCAGAACATTGCATTTCCTGCAGGGTTTTCAATACCACCCGCATCTGATCTTCATACTGAGGATGGGACATATCTACCACATGCAACAATACATCACTTTCCCTCACCTCATCCAGTGTACTCTTAAAACTCTCTACTAAATG
This sequence comes from Bacteroidota bacterium, assembly GCA_046303015.1. GTDB lineage: Bacteria > Bacteroidota > Bacteroidia > Chitinophagales > Chitinophagaceae > Lacibacter. The sequence goes on from JBKCGY010000105.1 coordinate 4,238, forward strand.
ATGCGGAAGTTTTCTGATAAATCCTACAGTATCACTCAATAAAAAAGGAGTCGTGTCCAGTACCACCTTAAGCGTTGTGGTATCGAGCGTAGCCAACAATTTTTTTTCAGCAAACACATCCGCTTTGCTGATGGCATTCATGATCGTACTCTTTCCCACATTCGTATACCCCACCAAGGCTACCCGTATGAACTCTCCCCGTTCTTTTCTTTGAGTCAACGATTGCTTGTCGATCTCTGCCAGTCTTCTTCTCAGCAATGCTATTTTATCTTTTACGATCCTTCGGTCAGTCTCTATTTCCGTTTCTCCGGGCCCTCTCGTGCCCACACCCCCCCCTTGTCTCTCCAGATGTTTCCACATACCCTTCAATCTCGGCAAAATATATTGATATTGCGCCAGCTCAACCTGTGTACGCGCCTGTGCCGTTTTCGCTCTTGTTGCAAAAATATCCAGAATAAGATCGCTTCTGTCAATGGTATAAACACCCAGGGCCTTTTCTATATTGGTAATCTGCGCACCGGTCAGCTCATCATCAAAAATGACCAGACCGATATCTCTTCCCTGGATAAAGCTTCTGATCTCTTCGATCTTGCCCTTGCCTACAAATGTTTTGGAATCAGGGTGGGGTAATTTTTGGGTAAATCTTTTCACAGCATCTACGCCCGCCGTATCTGCCAGGAAGACAAGCTCATCTAAATATTCAAACAATTGTTGTTCATTTTGCTGCTTATGCACCAATCCAACCAGTACAGCCCGCTCCCTCGTGGTTTTTTTTATTTTTTTTTCTATCAAAATGTAGTATTGAAAGGGCAAAGGTACGATGACTAGACCGGAGCGTACATGGATAGCTCAAAATAGATAAGTCAAAAGGCAAAAACCAAAAGATTTATTAGGCTTTAAATTCTATAATCACAGCCCCGAAATCGTAATTCCGATTTGTAAGGGTCTGATCTGATTGGGCCCTCTTCCTTCTTTTATGAAATCATTCAACTGATACTGCACAAAGGCGCCAAAATTACCATATCCGATCCTGGCGCTTGCCGCTAAGCGCAGGTTGTTGAAATTAGTTCTGCTTTTGATCTTCATATTATACGGACCATTGCCGGATGCATCTCGTTCAAAGCGGGTCTTGTCAACCGCAGTGATCAATGTACCGATCTTCATGCCTAATGCTACCTTGAAACTTTTATTGGGCTGTTGTGGTTTATGCATGAATCGAAACTCAACGGGCGCTTCCAGGTAGGCCGTATGTAATTTGATGCTTTTATATTTTACTGATGCCTCTGCCGCAGTAAGATTTCTAAACTGAATACCGTCAGCACCATTGATCACAAGATCCCTTCCTGCAGTTTTGTCAAAAAAAACATGATCGGAACCTATGCCGGCGCCCACTCCAATACTAAATCTTGGATCAGTCTTGAAAGCCAGATCGTACATCAAATACAAACCAATAGTTCTGGAAAATCCTTTCGTAGCAAACGTATCCGGCCTTTGGAGCCAGTTGACAATCCCAAACTGCATAACAAAATGGTCTTTGGGGCGGTCTGTAATATCGATTTTTTTACTTCTGGGGGTTGGAACATCCTGTGATCTCACCTGAAAAAAGGATACGACCAGACATAAAAGAAAAAATATCTTTTTGATCATTGTAAACGAGAATTTAAAGCACAATATTGAGTATTTAACGAATACTGCTTTCAGCACGAAGGTAATGGAAAGACATAGTTCAGGCAAATTAGCGCCTACACCATACCCGGATACACAACATTTTAATAAAATTTTAGATATCAGATTCTTTTTAAAATATTTCTGCTACTTTAGATAACACAAATAATACTCATAAGCACGTATGTCGTCCCACGATCCTTATACTGAGGTCAACTTTGACCGGATCAATTCATTTACAGGAGATGATCCTCAACTTAAAAAACAATTAATCTCGGCTTTTCTTATAGAATTTGAAAATTTCAGAGCGCATTTGAAAGCAATGCCAACCGAAGAGGAGTTTCTGAATTTCAGAAAAGTTAATCATAGTATCAGCCCTTCCCTGCAAATGCTTGGATTGGAAGCTTTAATTAAACGCATAGAAGAGTATAAAACTTCTTATATGAATGACCGGGAAAACTTGAATGAGAAAGCCAACCAATTAAAGGAAATGGTGCAGAAAGTGATCGATCACACAAAAGAATGGATTTCCGCTCATTAGTACGCTGTCTTTCCGAATCAGAAAACGAAAACATAAGTAAAATATTGTATATTAAGGGCATTATTTGTATTTTCACAATCCATTGTTATGAATTGTAGAGACCGCAAATTCTGTACCGTTAAAATTTTATAAAAGTATGAGTCAGCCCTATTCTCTTGTGGTGGTTGATGATGACCCATTCATCATACAAATGCTTGGTTTTCAACTTAAGAAACTGGTTCATATCCCCGATATCTCATTTGAATATTACACCAATCCTGAAGAGGCTTTTGAAGGCCTGGTAAATATGTTGAAAAGCAATATCAATCCGGTTATGCTGATCACAGACTATCAAATGCCGGAAATGTCGGGTGCCGAATTGATCAGAAAGAGCAAGGCTCTCCACCCCGAATTATCCTGTATCCTACTTACGGGCTATGCAAATGCGATACAGGTAGACGACCTGGTGAATGATGAGATGCTGGATGGTTTTATTTCCAAACCATGGAGCGAAGAAGACCTTACCGGCACGATATTACCTATTCTTGAAAATAAAAATCTCTTCATTTGATAATGGTAAAAAATAAAATGCCCATTATAATCAGGATATGTCAGTGTCTTTTTTTATCGACCTGTCTGATAACATCGGCTATCGCTCAAAAACCGGAAACTCATTTGAATGGCTTCGGAAATATTGATTTTTCATATAATCCCGGAGATAGTTCCAATGCCTTTTACGGAATCGGAGAGCATGATTTTTTTATTACTTCCAAGCTAAACGAAAAAATTTCTTTTTTGGGTGAATATGTAATCAGATACAACCCCAACTCTGCAACAAGATTTCTACCCAGTATTGAAAGAACTCTGGTGAAATTCAATTACTCCGGAAACCATAGTATTATTGCCGGCAAAATTCATACTCCTTTAAATTACTGGAATGATGTGTATCACCATGGCCGCCTCTTCTTCCCGACCATCGATCGACCCATTGCCTTTTCTTATCTGATTCCATTACACACCCTCGGATTACAGTTTCAAGGGCAAAACCTCGGAAAGTTAAACTGGGGCTATGATGTGGTGATAGGAAACGGAATCTCTTCCAATGATGCAGGAAAGACGGGTACTAATATGTCGCTTACAGCTGCTTTTCACTTCAAGCCTTCTCCTTATACCCGAATTGGTGCCTCTTTGTATACCGACTTTTTGCCAAATAACAGCGCCGGTGTACATAGCGGACATAATACTAACCCGCCTCATTACACCGGTAAATTGTATAAGGGGCCAGTAGATTTTCATATGGCCTCTATGTCGATCGCCCATTTTGGAAACCAATTTGAAGTACTCAGCGAATCTTCTTTTAATCGCACACGAACGGATAGCCTAGGTAATGCAAATAACTATGCAAGCTTTTTGTATGCTGGCTATATTCTGAAAGAAAAACATATCCCCTATATAGCGGCAGATTATTTATATGTTGACAAACGAGATCTGTATACCTATGAACTTGAACTTTTGAAATTCTGCCTGGGTTACAAATACGAATTCAATCATCTTATCAATATTAAAACGCAATTAGAATACATGCATCAATTACACGGACATAATGAGCACGAAAATCATAATGATTTCGGGTTCAGAGTCCAGGTGGCTTATGGATTTTAAGATTAAACATATCATCCTGTTTTGCATCCTGACTTTGTCTGCAGGAAATCAATGCCTTATGGCACAAGTAAAAAATGCAAATGACTTTACTGTACTGGGGAACGATATTGGTATCAAATCATCATCCGTAACCCATTTAAAATCTATATTCAGAGGAAAATACAGCACCTGGTCAAATCGTCAGGGTGTGATTATCGTTTTGCCATCCAAGAAAAATGAGTCTTGCGCTTCCGTCACTTCCTTCCTGTATGAAAGCAGTATCACTGCCATGCAGAAATTTTGGCTTTCGCAAGTTTTCCAGGGAAGAAGCAATGCGCCTGTATTTCTGGATTCAGACGAAGAAATTATTTTCTATATTCAAAAAAATGCAGGCGCTGTCGGAATTATAAAAAAAACCGCCTCTAATATTCCTCAACACCTTGTCATAAATATCATCAATTGATGCGATTTTTCAACAGCATATCTTTTCGTATCTGGTTAATATTTATGCTGATCCTCATGAGCGTGTTGCTATTCTTTATGATCTATTATCCGATCAAGCAAAAAGCACTGCTCACTGAATTTAAAAAAAATGAATTAAAAGAAACCGCCCAAGCCATAGGAACAGCTGTCATACTATCGTTGAAAAACGATGATTATGATGGGGTTAAACTGGCTATCTCAAATGCTTCAGAGAAAAAAGACTTTGAATTCATTGCAGTAATTTTAAACGAAGAAAACGGAAAAACAATCCTTGCTACCTTCCCCAATGTGGGAGAAGAAAAAGTTTTGAACCAGGATAACAATAACCTCTTGTATGAGAAGTCGCCCTTTGAATATAGTGAATTCAGTGGCGACATTGTGATTGCCTTTTCAAAAGACAAAATCAATAACACGATCAAGGCCTTAACACAACCTATTTACATAACAACCTTCATCATATTATTGGTTTCTGTTTTTTTATTTTACTTTCTGGCAAACGGGATCTCCAAACCGATTTCCATGCTGATAAAAGTTACCAATAAACTAAAAGAAGAGAATTTTGAATCTCCCATTAATACGATTCAATCACATAGTGAGATTGGTCAGTTACACAATTCGATTGCAGATTTACAAAGCAAACTTATTGAGTCAAGAAAAAGAAACCGACAACTGACGGAAGGGCTCGAAATTGAAGTAATGATTCGTACGCAGGAGTTAAAATCGACCGCCGAGAAATTGTTGGAAGCCCAAAACTCTGCCCGCATTGGAAATTTCGAATACAATATTGAAAAAAATGAATGGGAGGCTTCTGATATCGTTTATACAGTCCTTCAAATTCCAAGACAAAAAAAGTATCCTATAGAAACCTTTCTTGATCTGTTGCAGGAAGAAGATAAAGCATCTGCATTTGATTTCTTTTACAACATTAAAAAAGAAAACATTTTCTATGAAAACGACTTTAAAGTATGTATAGATCAGGAGAAAAATAAAACCATTTGGGTCCACTTTATATATACCGTCCTCTTTAATGATAAAGGTGAGCCTGAAAGCATCAGAGGAACGATACAAGACGTCAGTTATCGGAAGCAAATTGAGGAAGAATTACAGGAGTTGTCTTTGGTGGCCAAAAAAACCTCTAATTACGTAATCATAACAGATAAAGATAAAAAGATCAAATGGGCCAATGAAAGTTTATTGAGAATCTCGGGTTACAAACTCGAAGAGTTGAAAGGATATACTCCTAAAATTTTCCAGTTTGAAAAAACAAATCCACAGACATTAGAATACATCAAGCAAAAGTTGAATGCCGGAGAAGAGGTAACAACCGAAGTATTAAACAAAGGAAGAAATGGAAATGAATATTGGATTGAATTAAATATCGTTCCCCTCAAAAACGAAAAAGAAGAATTATATGGGTATATGGCAGTAGAAACGGACATAACGGATCTGAAAAATTCGGAAGAAAATATTCGTAAGATGAAGGAAGATTTGGAGATTCGTGTACTCGAAAACACCAAAAAAAATCTGGAATTATCGGGCATGATCGTAGAGCAGGAAAAATTGGCCACCATAGGTGAACTGGCCGCAGGAGTAGCACATGACTTAAACACACCATTAAGTTCCACCAAAGTAGGGGCGGAAAGCTTACAGTTGTCGCTACATGAAATCATGCGCACGATGCCTATGATGAGTCTGGAAGAGCAAACACTTGCTGTGCAAATTTCCGGACAGATCAAAGCCAATCTAGCCGTAAGCGGACTGCAAAAGAAAAGAGAAGAAGCGGAAATGCTCCGGTACCTGAATGAAAAACATACGGACCATAAAAATACATTGAATGTAATTGCCTATAAATTAACGGAAAGTCGCATCAACACAAAGCAAGAGCATATTATTGACCAGATCTTACATGTAAATGATCCTGTCTTATTCCTGGAATTGATATACAATTTGCAATTGAAAAATGCCCTGCTCGAAAGCATACTGGTTTCTACAGAAAATGCCTCGGCGGTGGTAAGAAATATTCGATCCTTTATTAATAAAGGAATTATTCCGGAAAGAACAATTATTGGCTTGGAAGATAATATTCGTGTGGTATTGAACATATTCCAGCACGAACTGAAAAAAGATGTACAAGTAGAGCTAGATATTGAACCCGGGTTGTCTGTTACAGGATTTG